>CAZFPN010000001.1:0-1122 GCA_964521015.1 uncultured Rickettsiales bacterium
TGAAAATTTTGTCAACCCTTCACTTGCCTCTTCCCCTTTGTGGAAGTGCTATAATGCTTCGTTTCTAAATTGAATTAGCTTTTCCTTGAAATCATCATAGTTTTCCAAAATATCAATTTGTTTTTGATAGTGCTTTTCTATTACATCTTCAACTTCTTTCGTGCATAACATTGCCATTTTCTTGCTATGTTTCCCGCTTAAATAACCCATTGCAAAAGCCATTTTCTGCCAAATAGGGTTTAAAATTGAAGGCTTGTATCCGTTTTTTTCTATTTCTTCTTCAAAAAATTCTAAGTGTTTTAGTTCGCCTTCAAGCATTTCTAAAATTTCTTCATCTTCTTTTAATGCTTTTAACTGACCAAGGTAGATGAATTTTGCCCCAATTTCGCCAGCATGGTTCACCCTTGTGAAATCTTCTCTTAAATTTTCCTGAAAAAGATGTTTATAATTTACTTTTTGAGACATTGTATAACTAAATTTTTTACTTCCTCAAAAACAACATTGACTTCATTTTCTGCATTTATTACAGATGTTTTTAGTTCTGGAATAGATGCTGTTTCAAGAAATGCTTTTCTTAATTTTGCAAAAGTTTCTTGAGGCAGAAAATCATATTTATTATTGCTTCTTTTACTATCTTCTTTATTTCGGTGAGATAAAACTTCTGGTCTTGCATCAAGCAAAATTGTTAAATCGGGAAACAAATTCAAGTTAAATGCCTTGTGTGAGTTTAAAATATCTTCCTTTTTAAAGCCTGAAAGGACACCTTGATAAACAAGAGTTGAGGCTAAAAACCTATCACAGATAACATGTTTCCCCATTTTTAATGCTGGTTCCACAATTTTGACAATATTTTCCGCCCTGCTTGCCATAAAAAGCACTAAAATTGCCTCTTTTGCTGGCTCTTCTTCTTTTGAATCAAGAATTACATTTCTCACACTTTCGCCAAGTTTTGTCCCCCCTGGTTCGCGAGTTATTATGTGATTGATTGAAAGCTCATTTAGAAGGCTTGAAACCCTTTGCACTTGAGTTGTCTTTCCTGTAAAATCAACACCTTCAATGACAATGAACTTCCCTCTCATATTTTAAACAAGAGAGTTAATCCATGCTTTTAATTGAGCTTCT
>CAZFPN010000001.1:1132-8621 GCA_964521015.1 uncultured Rickettsiales bacterium
CAACTTTTATTTCAGCTTTCTTACCTTCCTTGAAAGCGATTAAAGTAGGGATTGAGCGAATGCCAAATTCACTTGCAAAAACTTGATTTTCGTCAACATTTATCTTGCAAATTTTAACCTTTCCTTCAAATTCCTTTGAAAGTTTTTCCAGCACGGGTGCAATAGCCTTGCAAGGGCCGCACCAATCGGCATAAAAATCAACAATTGTAATGCCTTCTTTAATTACTTCTAAAAAGTTTGCATCTGTAATTTTAAGTGTCATAGAAAATATAGATTATATAATTTTGTAATTTGTTTCGTCTTTAAAAATTTCTTGTAAAATCTGATGATTAAGTTTATGACCAGATTTCAAGCATTCAAATTTCGCAATAATTTCACCCCCTGCAAGGGAAATATCGCCAAGAAAATCTAAAATTTTGTGCCTAACGAAGTCATCTTTATTAAAAATACAAGCCTCGTTTAGAACCGCTTCTTCGCTGAAAACAAGTGTATTCTTCAAGTTTCCACCAAGCCCAAAACCTGCTTTTTGAATCATTTCAACATCTTTTAAATTTGCAATCGTTCTAGCTGATGAAAATTCTTTTGTAAAATCCATTTTTTTGTTGTAAGAAAATTTCTGCACCCCAATTGCTTTTGAGGGAAAGTCGCTTTCAAAATCAACAATAAATTCTTCATTTGGTTTTGCAAGTATGTAATTATTTTCGTCCCCAACTTTTATTTCTTTTAGCAATTTGAAGGTTTTTTTAGGTTTTTCTTGCACTTCAATGCCAGCACATTCAAGCATAAAGCAGAAATCTTCTGCTCCACCTTCCATAATTGGCATTTCTGGGCTATCAACTTCAATGATTAAGTTTGTTATTCCAAAGGTAAAAACTGCGGAAAGCAAGTGTTCTATCGTTGCTACAAAAATGCCGTCTTCATTTTTAATTCTTGTGCTTAATGCTATGCTATCAATGTTTTTGAAATGAGCCAAAATGCCTTGGTTTCTTTCCTTCACATCAATCCTTTTAAAAACAATTCCTGTATCAACGGGGGCAGGCAAAATTCTTAAGTTGCAAAGCTTGTTATAATGAACCCCAACTCCTCTAGCACAAATTTCTTTTTTTATAGTAACTTGCATACTTGCTTTTTTGATTTTTCTATTTTAATAAATGGTTAAATATTTTTATTTGAAATGCAAGAAATTTTTAATGTTTTTATTTTAGCAATAATTCAAGGAATTGCTGAATTTTTACCAATCTCTTCTTCCGCACATTTACAATTAATCGCGAATTTATTGAATTTTGAAGAATTGAGCGAGATAAAATTTTTTCTAGAATTAGGAACATTTCTTGCAACATTATTTTATTTCCTTTCTTTAATTTTAGGGAATTTAGCTGGAATTTTGAAATTAGAAAGGCATTCGTCAATGTTTTTTACGAAAATTTTTGTTTCAATTTTGCCTTTCGCTTTTTTCTTCCCTTTTGTCAAAAATTATTCAGGAAGTATGGGGCTATTTCTTATTTTAGGAAGTATTTTGATGATTTTCGCAGAAATTATTTATTTTTTACAAAAAAAACAAAAGGTTTTATTTATTGAAAATATCTCATTCACACAATCTTTTATTGTAGGGATTTTTCAGGTTTTTTCAATTTTTTCAGGTTTTTCGCGCTCTGGTGCAACAATATGCGGTGGTTTAATTTGCAATTTTTCACGCTCTTTAGCGGTAAGATTTTCCTTTTTAATCAGTCTGCCTTTGACATTTTGCTCTTTATGCTATGAATTTTATAGACTTCCAAATTTTACAATTCTTGGAATTTTTGGATTTTTGATTTCTTTCCTAACGGCGATTTTTTTCATTAGAATTGCACTAAAATTTCTTTCAATAAAAACACTTTTGTGGTTTGCATTTTATAGGCTAATTCTCGGTTTTAGTATGTTATTAATTTAAGCAGTTAAGAGTTGCAGTTTTTTTAAGGATTTTTCGTCATTAAAACCACCAGTAGTAAAAATAGTTTTCACCAAAGAAGGCTTGTGCTGACCTTTCGTTTTTGCCAAAGTGCAGAAGTGATTTGCGGAAATAATAACACAAACCCCAGAAGGATTTAAGGCACTTTCTTGAATTGTTTCAGCAATTTCTCTCGTTATTCTTTCTTGCAGTTGCAATCTTCTTGAAATTGCTTCAACAAGGCTAATTATGGCTCCAAAGCCAATTGCATTTTTTTTTGGAATATATGAAATTTGAATTTCACCAAAAAATGGTATAAAATGGTGTTCGCACATTGAAAAAAAATCAATTTTTTCAAAAGTGATAATATCATTGCTTTCAGCATTAGAAAAGCGGTTTTGTATTAAGTTCTTGTAATCAATTTCATAACCCGAAAGTATGTTTTTATAACCTTTCAGCATTCTTTCGGAAGTTGCATCTATTAAAGGTTGATTTTGAATAAAGTGAGAAAGAAAGGCTTTAGCACCATTGATTTTATCTTCCATATTTACATCATATTTAACATATAAGGCATTACGATGTTATTTAAAACACCAGCAAATGTAAAGCATAAAATAATTTGCAGAAATCTATGTCCAAGTTTTATTGAAAGTTCTTTGAAGGAATTATTTTCCCAAGCTGAATTTGAAATTGCAATTGGAAGTAAAATTCCAAGAACGACAAAAACCCCATTTATTAAACCAAAAGTTAGATTATAAGGAGCAAAGACTATTACAGTTGCAAGGGATAAAAGAAAAGAAGATGAAAATTCAATCAAAAGAGCCTTTTTGAAGTTCACATCTTTTTCACTTAAAATTGCATCTAATGTAGATTTGAATAAAAATTTAGAATACCAAAGCATTGAAAACAAGAATACAACCAATGCAACAGCAAAAGAAACCCCTAATATGATGAATAAAATTGACATAATCAGCCAATAACTTCGCACTTAACAAGGTGTAAAACTTTTTTCACTAAACCTTCACTTGAAGAATTTACAGGCACTTCAATTTTTGAGCCTATCTTTTTCAAACCAAGTGATTTAAGAAAAAGCTTTTGTTTTGGGCTTGTGCCAATTGCACTTTTAACTTGTGTGATAACGTATTTTTTCATAATTGCATTAAAACGATTTTTATAACTATAAGAACTAAAATTATTTGTCAAGTTATATTTTAATAAATTCAAGAAAATCTTATTATAGCAATCTTTAATATTTCATCTTTTCTGGTTTTTTTGCTCGTGATATTCCCTTAAGACCTTTGGAACTGCTGGGTCGTTTTCAAAATCTTGCTTTGTGCAGGCAAAAATAAATAATAATAATAATAAGTTAAGCTTCATGTTTTTTTTTAAAAATATCTACAAAAATTAATGTGAAAGCACCAACGAAAATTAGGCAATCTGCAATGTTAAAAATGGGATAGTGCCAATCGTTAATGTGAAAGTGAAGAAAATCAATCACAAAACCAAATGAAAGCCTATCAATCGTGTTGCCTATCGCACCTGCAATTATCAAGGCATAACTCGTTAAAAGAATTGCTTTTTTTTCTTTCAAAAATAGGTATGTCAAAAATAAAGAAATCAAAATTGCAAAGCCTGAAAGAATGAACTTTCCATTCTTAATTTCCGCAAACATGCTAAAGCTCACTCCTGTGTTAAATGCGAGAGTGAAGTTGAAAAATGGCATAATATAAAAGGAATTATATGGTTTATCTTCCAAAAAAGAAACCATAAATTGTTTTGAAATTTGGTCAATTAAAACACAAATAACAAGAAGCAAAAAATTGAGAAGAATTATCTTTTTATTTTGCTTGAAATTTAATATAATATCTTTCATATTTTATTCAAATAAGAACAAAGTTAATGAGTTTTTTATAAAAAGCAAGTATTTTATTTAATTAAAGCAATGATAAAAAAAGGCGAATTTATTCATTTTATTGGAATTGGTGGGGTTAGCATGAGCGGAATTGCAATTGAACTTTCAAGGCAGGGGTTTAATGTTTCTGGCTCCGATATTTCAAATTCCAATGAAAATTCATACTTAAAAGAAATTGAAAATTTTGGTCAAATAAGACTGTTTGAAGGCGGACACAATGCCGAAAATTTAGACCCTAACTGCAAGTATGTCGTTATAACTTCAACTGTATCAAAAGAAAACTCTGAAGTTTTAAAAGCAAAGGCACTTGGAATTCAAATTTTACAAAGACACGAGGCAATTAATATGATTGTCAAAACATATAAAAACCGAATTGGTATTTTTGGGGGTGCAGGCAAAACAACAACAACCGCATTGACATTTTTTTTATTTCAAAATTCCAGTTTTCTACCTTCACTGTTTTTAGGCTCTGTAATGCAGAATTTAAAAAGTAGTGTTCATATTGAAAAAACAAAAGATTTTTGCATTTTTGAAACTGACGAATCTGATGCAAGTTTTAAAGAAATGGATATGAATGCTGGCATTTTTGTTGCTATGGAAAAAGACCACCTAGAACACAAGGCTTATAAAGGCAATTATGAAGTTATGAAAAACTATTTCAAAAGCCTTCTAATGAAATTGAAAGAAAACAATTCCCCTGTTTGTTATAACGAAGATAGTGCGGAAGTTAAAGAAATGATTGAAGAAATTTTGCCGAATTATCAATTTAAAAAATCTTTTTCCATCAAAAATAAAAAAGCCGATTTTTATGCTGAAAATTTCAAGTTTAAATATGGCGGAATGGGTTTTGATATTTTTCACAAAGGGGAAATTTTCATTAAAAATGCTTTCATGCCTTTGATAGGAGAATTCAATGCGTTAAATGTGCTTGGGGGAATTGCGATGCTTTCGTTTTTTTCTCAAATTGATGAAATTAAACCTGCAATTTTAACTTTACGTTCTTTTGAAGGAATTGACAAAAGGCAAGCGAAAGTCGGTCAATTCAAAAATTTTGATATAATAGATGACTATGCTCACAGCCCTTTGAAAATTACATCAATGCTTGAAGGTTTTGTGAGATATGCAAACGAAATTGGGGCAGGAATTATTCCAGTGTGCGAAATTCACAAGATGACAAGGCTTGAAAGTATGTATGATTTATTCCTTACAAGTTTCAATTCCTTGAAATTTTTGGTTTTGATGGACATTTTCAAAGTTGCAGGATACGAAGATAAAACCTTTGATATGCACAAGTTGATTGAAGATATTAAAAAACACAACCCTTTCATTGAAATTGTTTATATTCCAAATAGATACCTAATTAAAGGCATTAAAGAACTGATGAAACGGAAAGAATTTGCCAATAAGAAAAAAAACTTTCTGCTATTTTTTGGAGCAGGAAATTCAAGCAAAATTGCAAAAAATATGCAAGAAAATTTAGAAAAATTAAACCTTGAATAAATTTCTTGTAATAATTTAAAAATTGTCTTATACTAAATTAATATAAAGAAAATTTATGAATAAGGATAACATCTTTCTAACAACCTTCGTAATGAAAATTATTGAAAAAGTGCTAAATGTCAAATTTGAGATAAAAGGGGAAGAAAACATTCCAAAAGAAAAGCCAATTTTGTTTTGTGCAAATCACTTCACGAGGTTTGAGACATTCGTTATTCCTTACATACTTAACAAAATACCGAATTTAAAATATACAAGAAGTCTTGCCTATAAAGATTTATTCGTTGGAAAATTAGGGGAATATTTAAGAAGTGTCAAGGTTATTTCAACGGAAGATGAAAACCGAGATGAAATTATCATAAATGATTTAATAACAAATGCTTATAATTGGATAATCTACCCAGAAGGCAAAATGATGAAGGATAAAAAAATTTTCACATCAAGACCTTATTTTTTCAAGAAATACAAAATGCTTAAAACCAGTGCAAAAACAGGTGTTTCTGTGCTTGCAATGAAGGCAGAATTGATGGCAAAGCAGAAAAATGAAATTCAAATTTGCCCAATTACAATTAGCTACCGCCCAATGCATGCAAAAAGAAATAAGCTTTACCTTGTTATAAAGCGGTTTTTTAATTTCAATCACCTGCCTTCGCACATTAAAGAAGAAATGTATTTTGAATCAAGTTTACTTTCACTTTCAACGATTTCAATTCAATTTCACAAGCCGATTAATGTTGGGAATTTTGTGAAAAAATTTAGCTTATTGCCAGAAAATGTAATGCTTGATTATTTGCGATACCCCCTTACAACCCGCATTATGCATTCAATATATATCAAAACTCCGCTCACTTTTGACCACTTCTTTGCATTTTTGCTTTTTTATTTTGCAAGTCTCGGAATGAATAAGGTGGATTTAAAGCTTTTTAAAGAAGGTTTGTTTTGCCTTATTGCAAATGCTGTTGTTAATTCTGAAGGGTTGGAACTAGCTCAAAGTTTGAAGGAAATGCAATTCGCAAGCCTTTTAATGAATGGTCGCATTTGTGAAATGTTTGAAGAAACGGCAAAAATTATGGAACTTAAAGAGCTTGGAAAAGTGAAAAATAATGTGCTGGAAATTGACATACAAAAATTCTTGCAAAAACATAATGATGATGAAATAAGGCTTAAAAACATCTTTTCCGTTCTTTTAAACGAGGTTTTTTATTTCAAAAATTTGGTTGCAAAAATGGAAACATTGCCACTTAGAAATTTGGAAGTTTTAACCAAAGAAAACGGAATTCTTGCGATAAAACTGCTTGAAATGAATTACGAAGAAGAAAGGAAGAATGCAAAAGGTGAGCTAAAGCCAAAAGAAATCGGCTTGCCTAGATTTACCAAAAGCGGAGAAGTTGGAATTTTGTTTTGCCACGGCTTTCGGGCCTCCCCACTTGAAATGCAAGAACTTTTTGACTTTGCGGTAAAAAATGGCTTTTCAGCTTACAATATAAGGCTTAAAGGTCATGGGACGAATGTGGAAGAAATGAAAAAATGCAAAATGGAAGATTGGCTTTTTTATCATAAATTTAGCTTTGAGGCATTTTCACGACTTTGTACGAAAGTTTTTGTCTGCGGATTTTCTATGGGAGGCTTGATTAGTATTATAAATTCTGAAAATTCAAATTATGCGGGCTTGATAACAATTTCTTCCCCTCTTAAAGTTGAAGATATGCGTTTTTACTTTGCGGGAATTGCAAACGAACTTTCTTCTGTTTTAAAAATCTTTTCAAAAGATGCGAAAGAATACGTCAAAACAAATCCAGAAAATCCTGATTCAAATTATGATAAAAATTATTTTTCTTCTCTTGATGAGCTTAAAAAAATCATTAATCTTGCAGAAGAAAAGCTTTCATCAGTTTCCGTTCCCGCACTTATTATTCAAGGAATGAGCGACCCCACAGTTTCACCATCTTCTGGAATGATGATTTACAAAGGGATAAAATCAAAGAAAAAAGAGCTATTTGAAATTGATTTAGGGAAAAAGCATGTTATAGTAAGGGGCGAAAATTCGTCTCTAATTGCAGAAAGAATAATGACTTTCGTTTCTAGTGCCTGAAATGTCTTGATTTTGCGAAAAATAGATTAATGCCATTTTGTTTTGCAAACTCTTTTACTTC
>CAZFPN010000001.1:8631-15533 GCA_964521015.1 uncultured Rickettsiales bacterium
GTCTTTGACAGACCCACTAGGTGCGATTATGTTTTTAATTCCATAGCTTTTTGCAAGTTCAAGGTTATCTGTGAAAGGAAAGAAGGCATCGCTTGAAAGAATGCATTTGCTTGCATCAAAACCTGAAAGGGAAAGTTTTTTGCAGGCGATTTCCATTGCATCAACCCTGCTTGTTTGCCCACAGCCGAAGGAAATTACTTTTGTTTCACTTGTGATTACGATTGCATTTGACTTAAAAAATTTCACACTTTTAAAGCTAAATTCAAGCTCTTCCATTGTTAAGCCTTCCATACCTCCGCTCACTAGCTCTATTTCTGGCTCTAATACATCTAAATTTTGCATTAAAACTCCGCCCATAATGTTTTTTATCATATAACCTTCCTCGTTTGAGTAATTTGGAAGTTCAAGCAATCTTAAATTGACTTTTTTGGAAAGAATTTCTCTTGCTTCGAAAGTAAAACTTGGAGATATGATAACTTCGTAAAAATGTGTTTTTAACTGCTCTGCAAGGTCTTTTTCCACAGGTCTGTTGATTGCCACAATCCCACCAAAAGCACTTCTAGGGTCAGATGAAAATGCAAGTTGATATGCTTCTAAAATTGTTTTTCCTGTTGCAAGACCGCAAGGGTTAGCATGTTTAACAATACAAACGGCTGGCTCTTTAAAGCTGGAAGAAGATTCAACTGCCGAATCTGCATCTGCAATGTTGTTGTAACTTAATTCCTTTCCTTGAAGTTGCACTGCTTTTGCAAAGCTGTTTTTTGAAAGTGGAATTTCGTAAAACAATGATTTTTGATGAGGGTTTTCGCCGTATCGTAAGTTTTGCTTTTTCCTTAAAGGAATGCTTTTTAATTCCCCTTCAAAATTTGCTTTTTCCTTAAACCAATTTGCAATTACACTATCATAAAATCCCGTTAAAGCAACGGCTTTTGCAGTGCATCTGTGCCTAAAGTCAAGAGAAGTCGCAAAATCGTTTGCCAGCAATTCGCTTTTTAATTCTTCGTAATCATTTACTTCCGTTAAAATAGTTGTATATTTATAATTTTTCGCACAAGAACGCACCATAGAAGGTCCCCCTATATCAATTTTTTCAATAATTTCTTCAAATGTTCCACCCCCTGCAACAGTTTCTTCAAATGGGTATAAATTAACGATGCAAAGGTCAATTTTTTCAATTCCGTGAAGTTTCATCACTTCCGCATCTTCTTGTCTTCCAAGTAAGCCTCCGTGAATTTTTGGGTGAAGGGTTTTAAGTCTACCTGACATCATCTCAGGAAAGCCAGTAAAATCGGAAATTTCAATGACATCAATTCCGCTTTCTTTTAACATTTTAAAACTTCCCCCTGTTGAGATAATTTTCACCCCATTTTCCGTTAAAAATTTCGCCAATGGAATAATATTTTCTTTATAATAAACAGAAATTAAAGCTGTTTTAATTTTAACAAAATTCATAAATATCTTAAAAATTAAACAATTTATTAACAAAATAAATCACTTTGTCAATATATTTTGCATTGAAGAGCAAATGGCTTTTTTTTGTTCAAAATCTTTCTTGTAAGCTAGCACCAAAGAATAATTTCCAAAAGAAGAAAGCACCTCTTCGTTTGTGACATCTTCATTTTTAATGCAATAAAGTGCTTTGCGAATTTCCCCCACTCTTTTTGTTCTTGTCATTAATTCTTGCCCTATATAACAACCTTTTTCAAAACTCATTGCCCCTGCCTCTTCGTATCCATATTCCATTATGATTGATTTTTCAGGCATTAATTCAAGACTTCCATCAGGTAGGCAAAGCTTGATTCTTTCTTCGTTATAGACTTCCTCACTTTGGTACATTTCTTTTTCAACAGAAGAATTTTCAAGAGATATTTTTACAGAAGATACTACGGGGGGAGACAAAAACCTTCCTTCAAAAATTCCATTTTTCCAGTTTTTTAGAAAATCTTTGGATGCGAAAACTTGCAAATCTTCCTTTGAAAAATTTATTTCATCAAGCAAATCGTAGTATTTAATAGTTTTTTGAAAATCTGCAATACATTTACTGTTTATATCTAAAAAAAACTCTCCGTTTTTAAGGTGAAGAAAAAAGTCAAATAAAAATCTTCCTTTTGAATTCAAGAGGGCTGAAAAAATAAATCCCCCATCGTTTAACTTCTTTAAATCAGCGGTAATAAGGCGATTTAGAAAGCTCAAAACATCACTTCCAGAAATTTTTAAGATACATCTTGAAGCAAGGAAGAACATATCAATTTCTATTTTTTTCCACTTCCGATTTTGCAAGCATATCAGCCATTTCGTTATATTTATGACCAGCATGTGCTTTCACCCAATGCCATTCTATGTTTAACTTGCTTGAAAGTTCGTCTAGCTCTTTCCAAAGTTCAACATTTTTAACATCTTTGAAGTTTTTTCTTTTCCAACCTTCTATCCATTCCGTCATTCCTTTTTGAACATAAGTGCTATCGGTAAAAAGCTTGATTTTTAGGTTTTTATCAGCAATGTGTTTTAATCCGTTAATCGCACCCATTAGCTCCATTTTATTGTTAGTTGTCAGCCTTTCGCCTCCTGAAATTTGGATTATTTCGCCATTTAAAATGATAATAGCAGAATATCCCCCTGGACCTGGGTTGCCAGAACAGGCTCCGTCTGTGTAAATTTCAACAAAAGATGGCTTTTCTTCAGCATTTGCCAGTACTTCTTCTTGAGTGTTAGAATTTTCGGTCAACACTTCAGATTCTTGTTTTAATTCTAATTCTTCCTTCATAACATTTAAAATTTTTTAGTTTGACATTTGATATATAATTATTTAATAAAAAGCAATATTATTTTAAAAAAAGAAATATTTTTTACAAAAATGAGCAATGTAAAGCACGATTTTAAGCACACAATAAGCCGTTTTATATTCTTTGGTGGAATATTTTTTTTATTATTTTTGTTTGTAAAAAAAATTAATGCGGTCTTAATTCCGTTCGTCCTTTCCTTCATAATCGCTTATATGTTTGCACCATTTTGCCGTAAAATGCAGACAAAATTCAAGTTCAATAGAAATGCTTCTTCGGCTTTAATTGTGATTTCGCTTTATGTTTTGGTGGTTTTGCTTTTAGCGGTTGGCACACCAGTTCTTTACAATCAAGCAATTGCAATAACAAAAGTTGCCCCTTTGGTTTTAAATCTTTTGGAATCAAAATTTTTACCTTTAATACCAGATGCAATTGCTAAAATTTATATAGAAACAAGCAAAAGTATTAATTTTGATGCACTGATAAGCCAAATTTTCACATTTGATAAAGAAACTTTTATATCAAAGGCATACACATCAGGAATGCTGATTGCAAACATTGTTTCAACATTTTTTCTTGTCCCTATTTTGACATTTTACATTTTGCGCGATTGGGAAAAAATCCACAAGTCAACATTAAATATAATTCCAATTCATTATAAGGAAGAATTTGAAAAAATTGTGAATGAAATTCGTAAAAAAGTTTCAGCCTATATCGTAGGTGAACTTTATGCAATTTTCATTCTTTCAATTTTATACGGCTTTGGGCTTACATTGACAGGCTTGAAATTCGGTTTTTTCATCGGTGTTTTAACTGCCTTTTTTTCTCTAATTCCTTACATAGGTTTTGCAATTTGTTTTACCTCTGCAATGCTTCTTTCTTTTGCAACAAATATGGATTCCATTCAAATTGCTTCAATAATAGCAGTTTTTTTGGCAGTTCAAACTGTTGAGGCAAATTATATCATTCCTCGTTTTGTTGGCGGAAAGATAGGTCTTCACCCAATGTGGATTATTTTCGGGCTTCTAGCGGGTGGAACATTGCTTGGGTTTATAGGGCTTTTGCTTGCAATTCCAATAACAACTGTCATCAGCGTTTTAATTCGTTATTATATAGATAAATACAAACATAGTGAATATTATGAAGACTAAAATTTTACTTTTACTTTTAACATTTCTCGTGATTAACTGCACAAAAAAGTTGGAAGAGCCAGATGTTCTTTATCAAAAAGCTTTAAAGCAGGCTTATAAAGGTAATTTTGAAACTGCATCAAAATATCTAAACGATATTGATGAAAACTATCCCTATACAGAATATGCTAAAAATGCAACAATTTTGCTTGCATATGTGATGTACAAAAGGGAAGAATACTCCGAACTTCTTTCTGTGATTGATATTTTCATTAAAACAACCCCGAAAGATGAGGCAGTTCCTTACCTGCTTTACATTAAAGGAATGAGTTTTTATAATCAAATCAAAAATTACAAGAAAGATAAACAAATTCTCTACGAATTTTTGGAAGTAAATGCAATTCTTTCAAGTAGTTTCAAGGAAACGATTTATGCAAAAATTATTGCAAAGAAATCCGAAATTGCAATGAAATTGATTGAAGCAGGGGAGCTTGATGTTGCAATTCAATATCAAAAACATGGCAACTGCATTTCTTCCGTTGAAAGATATTTAGCAATTTTACCAGCACTGGAATGGAAAAACAGGGAAATTGCGATTAATAATTTAAAGCTTTGCTTTGATGTCCTTGGAATTAAAGATTATAAATTATGAAACCATATTATTTTGATGAAATCTTGCAAACACTTGAAACTTTCTGGATGAGAGAAGCAAATTGCATTTTACTTAGCAGTTTTGATGGCGAAGTTGGAGCGGGGACTTTGGCTCCATTTACAGCCCTTGAAACGATCAAGCGAAATAAATGGAATGTGTGTTACCCTCAATATTCAAGAAGACCAACGGACGGAAGATTTGGGGAAAATCCAAATAGACTTTCTGCCTATTTTCAATTTCAAGTTATTTTAAAGCCATTTCCTGAAAATGTTAGGGAATTATACCTTAAAAGCCTTGAAGAATTTGGAATTTCAAGCAAAACACACGACATTCGTTTTTTAGAAGACGACTGGGCGAACCCCTCAATTGGTGCATCTGGGCTTGGTTTTGAAGTGTGGATAAACGGAATGGAATGCACTCAATGGACTTACATGGCTCAAATTGGTGGAATTGAACTTGAGATAGTGCCTTGTGAAATTACATATGGCATTGAAAGGCTTGCAATGTATATTCAAAACAAAGAAAGCATTTTTGATATAGAATGGAACAAATCTGGCATTAAATACGGCGATGTTTTTAAAGAAAGAGAAATCCAATTTTCCCATTATTACAAAAACCATGCGAATGCTGATGTTTTAATTTCAAACTTCAATGAACTTGAAAATGAAGCATCCAAACTTTGCAAGGAAAAGTTATTTTACCCCGCTTTTGAAATGGCACTTAAGGCATCCGCCACCCTCAACATTTTAGATGCGAGAGGGACAATTTCACAATTTGAAAGGGCGAATTACATACTAAAAGTGAGAACTTTAGTCAAGGAAATCCTTACGGGCTTTAAGAATTCCTAATTTTGTAAAATGCTTTTTGTCTGTCAAAGTGTGCGAATTAAAGTTACTTTTCTTGCTATGCACCCCCTTTTTTAAAGCTTTAGCAACAGAAACTCTTTTAATTTTCTTTTGTTCCTTCATAATCTTTAAATTAAATTTCACAAGAAAGACACTCTGCTCTTTTAGCGGGTGTGATTTTCAGAGCTTTTACTTTTGGTTTAGCGGTTTTTGTGTTTGTCTTCAATGCTTTAGTTTTGACTGCCTTAGTTTTTGTTGATGTGGTTGTTTTGGTAGCAGGCTTTTTAGCTTTTGCGACGGTTGTTTTGGCTGTAGTTTTTGTTGCTTTCATAAAATGAAATAATTAGTTCTTTAAAGAATATCATAAAAATTATTTCATTGCAACGATTATTTTGTAATTTTCAACTAAAAATTGAAATTTATTATTAGTTGCCGAAGTTTTGAATTAAGATTTCATCTTCCAAAGCTTCCATTTCGGCCATATCATCAGGGTTTTCGTGGTCATAGCCAAATAAATGAAGGGCGGAATGAACAAAAAGATGAGCCAAGTGTTCTTTAAATTCTTTTTCTTGCTCTTTTGCTTCTTTTTTCAAGGTTTCAAGGGCGAGAACGATGTCCCCCATTAAGATTTTGCCTTCTTCAAATTCTTCATTAATGGGAAATGAAAGTGAGTTTGTTGGCTTATCTTTACCTCTAAAATCTTTATTTAATTTTTGAATTTCGGTATCTCCTGTTAAAAGGATTGAAAAAAAGTATGTTTTATTTTCATCATTTAAAATTTTCCTCCCCTTTGCAAAATGCACTTTTGTTGTGATTTTAAGCAACCGTTTGAAGAAATCATAAAGCCCAAGACCTGTTTGCCTCCACTCTTCTTTTTCAAAATTTATTTCAAAATTAATTAAATCTTCGGCTATATCTTTCCTGAATTGCATTCCATCAAATTTAATTTGAGAAACCAGCTCAAAAGCTTTAATGCGTGCATCTTTTTTGGTTTCTGCAAGCGAAGTGATGCCAAGAACTCTGCCCCCATTTGTCATTATTTTACCATTTTCAAATTTCGTTCCAGCATGAAAAATAAAGCTATTTTTTGGCAGTGATTTTGGCAATGTAATTTCATCATTTTTGCTTGAACTTGCAGGGTAGCCTTTGCTTGCAAGCACAACAGTGACAGCCTTTTTATTGCTAAATTTAGGTTTGAAATTTCCAAGATTTCCATCCGCTGTTTTTTCGCACATTTCATAAAAATCTTCTTCAAAGCGGGAAAGAATACTTTGTGCTTCGGGGTCGCCTAATCTTGCATTAAATTCTAAAACTTTTGGCTTTCCTTCGCAAATCATTAGCCCTGCAAATAACACACCTTTGTATGTAATTCCTCTTTTAGAAAGCTCATCAACAACAGGCTGTATCAAGGTTTTCGTAAATTCTTCTTCCTCTTCTTCTGTTAAAAAAGATGGAGAAAAAGTTCCCATTCCGCCAGTGTTTTCACCTAAATCGT
>CAZFPN010000001.1:15543-27962 GCA_964521015.1 uncultured Rickettsiales bacterium
ATTCTTTTATGGTCGCAGGCACTTTTAAAGCAAATTACCTTTTTTCCATCAGAAATTCCAAATAAACTTGCCTCAAATCCGTCCAAAAATTCTTCTATCACAATTTTTTTGCTTGCTTCACCGAATTTTCCGTTAAAAAATTCCTCTATAGTGTCTTTTGCCTTTTCTATGTTTTCGCAAATTACAACCCCCTTGCCAGATGCAAGACCATCGGCTTTAATCACGATTGCGGAAGTTTTAAATTCTTCTAAAAACTGAAAAGCCTCACGTTTTTCTAGGTGGTTAAAAACCTTATATTTTGCCGTTGGAATGCCAGCTTTCACAAGGACATCCTTCATAAAAATTTTAGAAGATTCAAGTTCTGCTCCTGCTTTTCGTGGGCCAAAAACTTTTTTCCCATTGCTTTCAAGAAAATCTACAATTCCGTTTGAAAGGGGAGCTTCAGGACCAACAATGGTTAATTTAACATCTTCTTCTTCTATCAAATTTAAGATGGCATCGTGATTTGAAGGGTCAATATTAATGTTAAAAACATTTTCAAGATTATTGGTTCCGCCGTTGCCTTGTGTGATAAAAACATTTTTGACATTTGGGGAACGTAAAAGGGCAAGGATTATAGCATGTTCTCTGCCTCCGTTGCCAATTACAAGGACATTATTCATAAATTATGAGATTTGGTCGTTATCTTCAAGTTGATTTTCATCTTCTTCAATCACTTTAATTTGAGCTTCTTTTTCGGTATCTTCCTGTGCTTTGATTGCAAAGCGAGAGGTTGGTTTTGCAAGAAGTCTTTTCAAGCCAATTTCTTTGCCTGTTTTTTTACAATATCCATAACTTCCTGTTTCTATATCAGAAAGTGAGGTATCTATATCATTTAACAAGTTTTGCAGTGCAGAAATTTTGTTAATGGTTATAGTGACTTCCGTTTCAATGAAGGCTCTATCCATTTCGTCCCTTTCGTCGCTTGCATTTAGCTCTGAAAGTCTTTTTTCCACTTCTGCAAGGTTGTGCTGTGTTTGCATTCTCCACACTTCTAAAACCTCTTTAAAGTAACTCAATTGTTTTTTGTTCATATATTCTTCATCTTGCGATGGAATATAATTTTTCAATTTTTCTTCTTTTTTAGCTTTCATAACCTTTATAAAATAAGCAATTTTGACTTTAGCGATGTAAAAACAAAGCTAAAAAATTATTTTTTACAAACAATTTTCATAATTATTAAATTGTGCAAATTTAAAAGGTTAGCAAACCTCTTGTCTTTTATCAACTTTAACCTTTAACTGCTTTTGTCACTTTTTGAGCGGCATCTTCAAGGTTATCAGCTGGAATAATAGCAAGACCAGAATTAGCAAGAATTTTCTTACCGAGTTCAACATTTGTCCCTTCAAGCCTTACGACTAAAGGCACTTTAATGCTAACCTCTTTTGCTGCTGCGATTATTCCTTCTGCGATAATATCACATTTCATAATTCCCCCGAAAATATTCACTAAAATTGCTTTTACTGCTGGGTCGGAAAGTATGATTTTAAAAGCTTCAGTCACTTTTTCTTTGTTTGCTCCACCGCCTACATCAAGGAAGTTTGCTGGCTCTTCTCCATAATATTTAATAATATCCATAGTTGCCATCGCAAGACCTGCACCATTCACCATACACCCAATTGAGCCGTTCATTTTAACATAACTCAAGCCGTATTTAGAGGCCTCAATTTCAGAAGGTTCTTCTTCGTTTATGTCTCTCATTTCAACTATATCAGCATGCTTGAAAAGGGCATTATCGTCAAAATTCAATTTTGCATCAAGGGCTCTAAATGTGCCATCAGCCAATTTGATTAATGGGTTGATTTCCACTTGAGATGCATCTTTTGCGATAACCGCATTGTAAATTCCCGTGATAACCTTTGTTAGGCTTGCAATTTCAACTTTGCCTGATACATTTAATGCAGATGCGATTGTTCTAATGTGATAGCCTTGCACCCCTGTTCCAATGTGAATTCCCACTTTGGTGATTTTTTCTGGTGTGTTGTGAGCCACTTCTTCAATATCCATCCCTCCTTCGCTTGATGCAACGAACATAACTGTTGATGTGCCTCTATCAACTACTGCAGAAAGATAAAATTCTTTTTCAATATCAGAACCGCTTTCAACATAAAGCCTTTTGACAACCTTACCTTCAGGACCTGTTTGGTGAGTGATTAAGGTTTTTCCTAACATTATTTTTGCCTCTTTTTCAATTTCTTCAGCGGTTTTGCAAAGCTTTACTCCTCCTGCTTTTCCTCTTCCTCCTGCATGAATTTGAGCTTTTAATACAAGAAGTTTAGCACCTTCTGAAAGAAGTTTTTTTGAAGCATTAACGGCTTCATCAACTGAAAATGCAACAATTCCAACTGGAACTGGGACTCCAAATTGGGAAAGCACTTGTTTTGCTTGATGTTCGTGAATATTCATATTTTTGTTATTTAATTTATCTTTTGCTTTAGATATTCAAGCTTTACTTTTTTGTCAAGTTCTATTTTTAATTTTTTGCATTTTTTTTAAATAAGTGTTAAATTATAAGAAAATGATTTGTTAGTCAAGAAAGAGGATATAAAATGTGACGAAATTTTGACATAAAAAGCCTTCAAGAAACCTTTGAAAAAGGTCAAGTGGAAGCCAAATTTAAAATGCAAAAGCTTAAGCTTAAGCAAGTTTAGACCTAATTGCAAGTTTTTCGCAAATTGCTTTGTAAGATTCTTTATTTCTTTTGAAAAGGTATTTCAAAAATGAATTCCTTTGTGCAATAAGAATTAAAAGACCTCTCTTCGCTGCGAAATCTTTTTTATGCAACTTTAGATGCTCAGCAATTTGAGTTATCCTTGTTGTCAGTAATGCAATTTGAACTTCAGGAGAACCAGTATCATTCTCGTGAGTTCTAAAACCTTTAATTATTTCTTCTTTTAACATAAAAAGTATTAGTATAAAAAACTCAAAATTATATATAACTATGTTTTTTTATAAATCAAGCTTTTTTTTATAAAAATATCTTTGACAAAAAAAAAATACACTATATTATTAAAAACAATATAATAATATAGTTTATGTCACTTCTTTCTTCTAGTGTTGCTTACAAGCCTTTTCATTACCCTTGGGCATTTGAAGCTTGGCAAATTCAACAACAAATTCATTGGATACCAGAAGAAGTTCCAATGTCTGATGACGTCAAAGATTGGAAAGAAAAGCTGACAGAATCAGAAAAAAACCTCTGCACTCAAGTCTTTAGATTTTTCACACAGGCTGATATTGAAGTGAACGATTGCTACATGACTAAATATTCTCAAGTTTTTAAGCCAACAGAAGTGAAGATGATGCTTGCCGCCTTCGCAAATATGGAAACCATTCACATTGCGGGCTATTCTTATTTAATTGAAACTCTTGGAATGCCTAACACGATTTATGAAGAATTCCTAAGATACAAGGAAATGAAGGATAAATACGATTATATGCATAAATTTGGTGTTGACACAAAAGAAGGAATTGCCAAAACCCTTGCCGTTTTTGGTGGTTTTACTGAAGGAGTCCAGCTTTTTTCAACATTTGCTATACTTCTTAACTTCCCAAGGCACAACAAAATGAAGGGAATGGGGCAAATCATCACTTGGTCAGCAAGAGACGAAACCTTGCATACAAATTCAATTATCAAGCTCTTTAGGGAATTTGTTAAAGAAAATCCAGAAATTTGGACCGAAGACTTAAAAAGTGATATATACGAAGCCTGTGCAACAATTGTCCACTTTGAAGATGCCTTCATTGACTTAGCATTTAATGTTTCCACCGAAATTGAAGGCTTGAAAGCGGTTGAACTTAAAAGATATATTAGATATATTGCCGATTACAGGCTTATTCAACTTGGTTTAAAGCCGATTTATTTAATAGAAAAAAATCCACTTCCTTGGATGGACGAAATGTTAAACGGAGTTGTGCATGCGAATTTCTTTGAAAATAGAGTTACGGAATATTCAAAAGGTGCAACAAAAGGCACTTGGGATGATGTTTTTGGTGAAGAAGAAGAAAATGAAACTTGGAATGATGTTTTTTCCAAACAAAGTAATTTAATTTTATAATGACATTCAATTTGAATAATGTGTTTGAAAGATTTGACATTAAGTCAACAGTAAAAATGCTTTTGAATAAGTTTTTTGACTTAAAATTAATCAACAAAACCGAAATTCAAATTTTGCTGAAAGAATGGCAGAAAGATAAAGGCGACATAATGAGTCTTATCACATCTTTTGGTTTTTTGCATGAAGACGAAATTGAAAAAATAATTTTAGATGAATTTCAAATTCCAAAAGCGATTTTTGAAAAAATTTCCATTTCTGATTCTATAATGCAGTCTCTTTCCCTTGAAGTTTGCCTTGCTCAAGGTTTTTTGCCTTTTTTAGAAAAAGATAAAGAACTTTGTGTTGCGGTTGTTGATTTTCTTGCAAAAACTGAGGAAGAAATTTTAGAATATATATCACTTGATTCGGATTTGCAAGGAATGACGATTAAGAAGTTTTACATCAAGGAAAGTGACTTAAAAATTAAAATCAATAATTTATTTGAAAAGCAAAACAGAATTGAAAGCCTTGTTAATTACTTAAATGGAACTGTTTTTGAAATTGATGCGAAGATAAAAAACGAACTATCAACAGTGAAAGACCCAATCATAGATTTCACGGAAAGCCTTTTAGGTGAAGCAATTTCAATTAAAGCAACCGAAATTTCGGCTGAATTAAATAACATCTTCTTAACAATTCGTTTAAAAAGTGAAGGAAATTTTAAAACAACATACAGGTTTTTCAATGCAGTTGGCGTTAGGATTTTAAATCGCTTAAAAATTCTTTCTGGAATTGGGATTGCTGAAAATAATGCAAAAAAAGAAGGTAGTTTTACATTTTCAGGTTTTGAATTTAATGTTTTTTCAAGTAGTATAGCTTTTGGCGAAGCACTGCATATTAATTTAATTCAAAGATTTAAACGTGCATTATCGCTTGAAGAGCTTGGAATTTCAAAAGTTTCGCTTACTAAAATGATAAAAGTTCTTGAAAAAACATCAGGCGGAATTTGGATTTGCGGAGCGGAAAGTTCAGGAATTACAACCACTCTTTATGCAATTTTAGACCATATAGCATCAAAAACAAAAAAAGTTTGCATTGTTGATGAAAAGCTTGAATTTACTTCACCTTTTGCGATGCAGTTTAATTCAAATATATTTTCCGCTTTAAAGCATGAACCGAGTGTTCTTGCTGTCAATGATATTAAAAATGATGAAGAAATCATTAATTTAATGAATGCCAATATTGAAGGCATGAAAACTGTGGCAAGCATTAAAGCAATTGATTTTTTCAATCTTTACACAAAATTTATCAATAAAAAAATTGAAAAAAGCCTTGTGTCTGCAAGCATAAAATGTGTGATTAGTCAAAAATTTATCAAGACGTTATGCGAAAATTGCAAAGTGGAAATTCCTTTAAAAATGGAAGAACTTTCAGCTTTAAAAATCGCAAAAACCGATGTGAAGGCAATTTATAAACATTCTAGTTGTGAAAAATGTAATTATACTGGTTATTTAGGAAAAGTTCCAATTTTTGAAATCGTAATTTTTGATGTAGAAATAGAGGATGCACTTAATCAATCAATGCCGAAAAAAGAGGTGCAAGATACTATCAAAAGAAAGGGTTTTACAAGCCTTTTTGAAGAAGCAAGGCTCAAAGTTTTGCAAGGCATTACTGATATAGAAGAAATTTCTTTAATACATTAAAAATCAAAAAAAATCATCATAATTGACATATAGCAAATTACAATTCCTGCCAATCTTTCAAACCAAATCATTTTAGGGGTGATAAAACTGCGCGAGATTTTATTCCCAAATAAAAGCGAAATTCCAGCAAAGCAATAGAATGTTGAAAAAGGAATTGCAAGCAGGAAAATCATTTTTGTATCAAGTGTCATTTCAGGCTTAAAAAAAGGCAAAATGAATGATGTCATTCCAACTATTGTAAAGGGATTTGAAAGGTCTGTCAAAAAGCCTTTTACCACTTCTTTGGAAAATTTAAAATCGCTTGAAACCCCTTCTTTTGATGTGTAATCTTTCGTTTTTCTTGAATCTAGCAGTATCATAACTCCAACATAAAAAATGTAAAAGCCACCTAAGATTTTTGCATATTGGAAAATTGTCTGATTTGATTCTATAAACTTTGAAACACCGAAGAATGCAAGCATTAAATATATTGTATCGCAAAGTAAAACACCGCAAATAATTGCAAAACCACCTTTGAAACCGTATTTAGCGGAATTTCTTGAGGTTAGCATTACAATAGGCCCAGGGGAAATATTCCAAAAAAATAAAAACACCAAGAAGGCGAAAAGTGAAGAAGTAAGCATAATTATTCTATTAACATTAAAATTGCTAAAGTGCAAATGCATATTCCTGCAAAGCGTTCAAACCATTTCATATGAGGCATAATTATTCGCCTTATTACTGGGTTTCCAAAGCATAAGACAATTCCAGCATTTACATATGCGGTTGTGATGGGAATTAAAATTGAATAGAAACTTAAAACACTTTTACTGCCTTCTAAATCCATAAATGTAAGGACGATTGCAAGCATTCCAACAATCAAAAGTGGGTTTGATGCATCAGTAAAAAAGCCGTTTAAGAAAAACTTTTTTGGCGAATTTTCTTCCTTATTAGAGCTTTCTTCGTCAATTGATGACTTCTTAAATGTTGAAATAAAAATCTCAATACCGATATAAAAAATATAAGCACTTCCTATCATCTTGCCAGCATTTAAGACTTTCGGATAAAGGCTTAAGAATTTTGCTATTCCAATAACGGCACAAAAAATGAAGATTGTATCGCAAACAACCATTCCAAGAGCGGTGAACATACCAGCTTTCAAGCCGTGTTTCATTGAATTTCTTGCAGTTAATGCAAAACATGGACCAGGGGAAACCATCCAAAAAAACAGGAAAACCAAATAAGAAATCAAGTGGTTTACATCAAGCGAAAACATAAAAATTAATCATAAGATTAAGTCTATCTATTCGTTTTTATTTAAAAGTCAAGAAAAAATTTATGATTTTTTTTCAAAAACCTGCTTGACTTTTATGAAAAAAAGTTTTTAAAATGCTTTCATAATATTATTTTATTTTTATGGAACTTACATATATTGGAATTGGTTTGATGGCTGTTGCGATGCTTGGTGCTGCGATTGCGATTGGAATGATTTTCTCTTCACTTTTAAGCGGTGTTGCAAGAAACCCTGAAGCGGAAAGCAAAATGTCAAAATATGCATATGTTGGTGCAGGTTTTGCTGAATCTATCGCTCTTTTTGCATTCGTAATTGCGATGATTTTAATTTTCATGTAATTTGTGCCAATTGCCGTTTTTGGTCTTGGTTCAAATCTTGGAAATAGGAAATCTAACATTTTAAAAGCTAAAATACTTCTCAAAAAGTATTTCGGTTATGGAAATTTTCTTTGTGATGCATCTGATTTATGTTCAAATGCAGTTGTAAAAGAAGGTAGTCCCGATGTTTTTAAAAGGCTTTCATATGTAAATTCTGCTATAGCTTTTGATTTAAAAATCTCTCCCCTGATTTTATTAAAAAAAATCAACAAGATAGAAAAAAGGCTTGGAAGAAGAAAAAAGCACGATTGGTCGCCTAGAAAAATTGATATTGATATTCTGTTTTACGAAGGGAATAATATTGATTTGCCAAAGTTAAAAATTCCCCATCCAGAACTTTTAAAAAGAGACTTCGCACTAATTCCTTTAAAAGAAATTTTTGCTAAATTAAAATTAGATTTACCCAAAGCTTTTGGCAATTGAAATTAATTGCACTTTCATTATACTATAAGCATTTCCTTGCCCTTTTTTCACTTCTATATCAAGGTTGATTAAAATGCCTAATAAATTATGTAGTCTTTGTAAGTTCCATTTTGAAAGGTGATTTTTCATAATTGGTATCTGCTTGAAAAAGATGAATTTTTCTGTTAAAATTGTGTCTATAGTTTTTTTCGTTAAATCTTTTTCTTCAAGAATTTCAATTAATTTTAAAGTGTAAGTCATCAAATTTGCAATTAAAACTGCGGGAAATAAATCTTCTTCTAGTAATTCAATTTCGTGAATAAAATCTTTTATGTTAAGCGAAAAGAAGGTATTAACAAAGCTGAAAATATCAGATTCCTGCTCTTCCTTCATTGTTTTTTCTGCATCTGCCAATGTGATTTTACCCTTAATTTTAAATGTTGCAAGTTTTTCAAGTTCAGAATTCAAAATCGCACGATTGCTTTTGAAGTTTGAGATAATCCATTTTAAAGCCTCCATCTCAACTTCAAGGTTTTTATTTTTGAAAAATTTTGATACAAAAATCATAATATCATTTTCTTCTTCTTGATAGCAAGCAATCACCCCAATTTCCACAGCATTTTCGCAGGTTTTTCTCACCTTAGATTTTGCATCTAAATTTTCGTAAAATGTGCAGAGAAGAAATCCGTCAAAGCCTTTTAAAGCAGTTGATATTTCTTCAAAATTCCCTAATTTAGCCTCGTTTCCCGAAATGTGAATGAATTTCTTGTTGCCAAAAAAAGAAGGGGTGTAAATTTCGTTTAGAATATCTTTCACCGAACTTTCACCGTTTAAATCAAATTTTATCGTTTCAAAGCCTGCTAATTTTACCTTGATTTCCTTTTCCCTTGTTTCCACAATACCTAAGTCGCTTCCGTAAAGCAAAAAACCTTTGAAATTAGATGCTTTGACTTTCAAAATTGCATCGTCAATATTATTTTTTAAAATTTTCATTAATTTTACTTGAAAAATTGTTATTCATAATTTAAAATCTTATAAAGTAAAAATCAAGATATAAATTTATGGATATTAAAAAAATTCCTTTTGGCAAGAACTTTCCAAACGAAGTTAATGCTGTTATTGAAATTCCTCAAAATCAAATTGGTCTAAAATATGAAGTTGATAAAGAAAGCGGAGCTGTGTTTGTTGATAGATTTCTCACCGCTCCAATGTTTTATCCTGCAAATTACGGCTTTATTCCAAACACATTAGGAGGAGATGGAGACCCTTTAGATATCCTAGTTGTTTCGCCATTTCCAGTGCAAGCAGGGGCTGTGATTCCAAGCAAAATCATCGGTCTTTTGGTTATGGAAGATGAAGGCGGAATGGACGAAAAAATCATCGCTGTACCTGCTTCTTCTGTAAGTAAAGAATATGCCAATATCAACGAAATTGAAGACTTGCCACCACTTCTTGTAAGCCAAATTAAACATTTTTTTGAAAGATATAAAGACTTAGAAAAAAACAAATGGGTTAAGGTTAATTCTTACAAAAATACTGAAGAGGCAAGAAAAATCGTCCTTTCATCAAAGCTATAATTTTTATTTATGAGGGCAGAAAATTTCAAAAAACCTAATATTTCCAGTTTTTACCATCCAATTGCAAGCGTTATCATTTCTTGTATTGAAAAAAGATTAAATTTCATTAATAGAGGTTTGTTTGAAGTTAAAAGCCTTCAATCAGAAAACTTCGTTGCCGAAAAATTTGCAATCACAACACAAAGCCGTCTCATTGAAGGTTTTTTAAGGGATTTTATGTATCTTCAAAAAGATGTTGAAATTCACATTCCTGAAGTTGGTATGAATTCAAATGCGGTTAAAGTTATTGAACCTGAAATGCCAGCAAGATACAGGTTGATTTTTTCACCGATTGATAGCATCAACAATTTTGCAAGGGGGTTTGGTGAATGTGGTTCTGTTTTTTGTCTTCAAAGCATTTTGCCAAGTGGTTCAAAAAACAAGTATGAAAGCATTTTTTCTTTGTTTTATAGCTTTAAAATGCAAAAGTTTTTGTATGCGGAAAATAAGGGAATTGTCTATCTTGAAAACAAAAGAATGAAAGCACTGCACAGAAGAACTACATTAACTGCAAGCATTAATTCTAATGCTATTTTGGACGGACTGCTTAATTCCGAAAGGGCCGTTAATGCGAGAATTAAAAACACAACTTCAAGAGGAGACGGTTTTATTTCTGATTGCTTTGATTTAGCAAATGGAACGATTGATGGAATGATTTATTCAAGAATTAAGATTTGGCAAGCATTGGCATTGGAATCTTTATTGTTTCCACTTACTTGCTATTCTAACTTTTCTAACAAAAACCTAGATTTAGACTTAAGCACAGAGTTAAACCTAATTGCAGGCTGTGAAGTTATTGTAAAAGCTTTTTGAGCTTTTAAAGCAAGCAACCCAAGTTCTAAAATTTGGTTGCTGTGTTTCCACCCTAGCCATTTGACCTTAAAAACATGTCTGCTTGCTTAATTTTTTAGTAAAATAATTTTCTATAAAATGCAAGTTTTTTCTTAAATTTTTTAGCAATAAGTGAAAAATATCTTGACTTCGTGATGTTTTTTTAATATTTAACAATAAATTTCTTGATTTATGTCTGAAAATTTGATGAAAAAACCAGATTGGATAAGAGTAAAGGCTCCCACATCGGAAGAATTTTTGAAAACTAGCCAAGTTGTTAGGGAAAAAAAACTTCACACAGTTTGCGAAGAGGCGGCTTGTCCTAATATTGGCGAATGTTGGCAAAAAAAACATGTAACAACAATGATTTTAGGTTCTGTTTGCACTCGTGCTTGTGCATTTTGTAATGTGAAAACGGGCAAACCAATGCAAGTTGACGAAGAAGAGCCTTTAAGAGTGGCTGAAATGGTAAGTCAATTTGAGGCAAAGCATATAGTAATTACTTCGGTAGATAGAGACGACCTTTCCGATGGTGGAGCTATGCAATTTGCAAGATGTATAAACGAAATTAGGAAGTGTTCGCACAAAACTACTATTGAAGTTTTAACTCCAGATTTTCGTGGAAAAAAGGGTGCTTTGGAAGTTGTTGCAAATGCGGAACCAGATGTCTATAACCATAATTTAGAAACTGTCCCGAGGCTTTATCAACGTATTCGTCCCGGTGCAAGATATTATAATTCTCTTCGTTTGCTTGAAAAAGTGAAGGAAATTAACCCAAAAATATTTACCAAAACAGGAATAATGGGTGGTCTGGGGGAAGAAAAAGAAGAGGTTTTGCAAGTAATTGATGATGCAAGATCTGCTGGAGTTGATTTTTTAACAATCGGGCAGTATCTTCAGCCAACAAAAAAGCATGCACAATTGAAGCGCTTTGTCGAACCCGCCGAATTTGAATATTATAAAAAAATAGCCTATTCACGAGGGTTTTTACTTGTTTCTTCAAGCCCACTTACGAGGTCTTCTTATCATGCTGATTCCGATTTTGAAGAGCTAAAAAAACGCCGATTGCAAGAAATTGAAAAGCAGTTCACTTGATAATGTTTTTAAGGCTTACTTTCATTAAGATTAATAATAATATATAGCATAAAAGGGCAAAAAGCATCACAACACCTAGGTATGCAAGTTTAACGAAAAGCGAAAGCTCTATAATGTTTGCATAATAAGAGGTTTTTACTTGAAATGAAAAGAAATAAAAGCAAATCAATGCAAAAACAATGGAAGCCAGAATGATTTTAAATGTAAAAATTAAAATTGCCCTGAAGTCTAAATCTATCAAATTTCGCATCCTTAAAAGCCAAAAAGTAATTATTGCATCGGCTATATAAGAAACTGCTGACCCAAAAACAATTCCATAAATTCCAAATTTTTTAAGCAAAGAAATGGAAATTACAGCATTAAGTAAAGCACAAAATAAGGCTATATACATTGGTGTTTTTGTGTTTTCATTTGAAAAGAAAATTGCAGAAAAAACCTTCATATAAACAACAAAAGGCAAAGCGAGGCCTAAAATTCTTAAGCAATTTGCAACAATTTGAGTGTTTTCAAATGTGAAGTTTCCTCTTTCAAAAACAACAGAAACGAAAACATCGGCACATAAAATAAGCACAAACGAAACAGGAATGACAAGAATTGAGCTTGTGTTAAGGCTTTCCGTTTGAATTGATTTTATATCTTTTATGCTTTTTTTCCCAACGGCACTTGAAAGCATTGGCAAAACGACAATTCCTATAGCTGTTCCAATTGATGCAGTTGGAAGGTAAAAAATTCTATCAACATAGTAAAGATAGGAAACTCCAGAAATAATTAAACTGCCAAGAATTAAGTCTAAAAGTGTGTTGATTTGGCTTAAACCACCCGCTATCATAGCAGGAAACATCTTCTTAAAAGTGCTTGAAACATTAGGTGTAAAAACAGATTTTGATGGTAATTTGATTTTTATCTTAAATCCTTCTTTCACACAGCCGAAATAAGCAACTAAAAATTGTAAAATACCCCCTGCTAAAACCCCAAATGCAAGAGTGTGAGCGAATGTTTTGAAATATTTTTGAAAAAATAAAATAAAAACCACGAGCGAAATATTC
>CAZFPN010000001.1:27972-33830 GCA_964521015.1 uncultured Rickettsiales bacterium
CACGAACGATGGCATAATAAGAAAATTTCTTCACACTATTTAACAGTCCACAAAGCATTGATGAGCCAACAATTAGCATGAAATACCAAAATAAAATTCTTGAAATTTCAACGGTTAAATTGAATTTAGTAACATCGGAAAGAAAACCAGGGGAGGTAAAGGCGGTTATCTGTTCCATAAAAATTTCAAAAATAATTGTCATTAAAAGCACGACATAAAACATTATGCTAAAGACGGAGCTTGAAAAAATTGAAAGTTCCATTTTGCCTTTTTCTTGAAGGATTTTGCTAAAAGATGGAACGAATGCGGCGAAGAATGTCCCTTCTGCGAGAATTTTCCGAAAGAAATTCGTGACTTTGAAAGAAGCAAAGAATACATCAGACATGAAGCCAACCCCTGAATATTTTGCGATAAGACTATCTCTTACAAAACCAAGAATTCTTGCGATGATGGAAAAAAAAGTAATTACAAAGGCGGACTTTAAAACTTTCATAAATTTACTTGATTTTACAGACCGCAACCCCCGGAAGCTCCTTTCCTTCAAGCCATTCAAGGAAGGCACCACCTGCTGTTGAAATATATGTCATTTCCGCTTTAAACCCCGATTCTAAAACGGCAGAAGCTGTGTCCCCCCCACCGACGATAGATTTTAAGCCGTATTTTTTTGTTGCAGTTGCTACTTCTCTTGCAAATGAAAAAGTTGAAACACCGAAAGGTGGAACTTCAAAAACCCCTAAAGGTCCATTCCATAAAAACACTTCTGATTTAAATAAAATTTCTTTTAACTCTAAAAGGGAATTACTGCCCGCATCAACTATGATATCATCTTCTGCAATTTCCTTGATTGAAACCATTTTAGATGGAGCAAATTTGTGGATTTTTTTACATACAATTACATCGGAAGGTAAGATGATTTTGCACCCTGATTTTTCCGCATTTGCAAGAATTTTTAGAGCTGTTTCTTTGAAGTCTTTTTCACATAAAGAAGCCCCGATATTAAAGCCTTTTGCATAAAGGAAGGTGTTTGCCATGCCTCCCGCAACGAAGATGCAGTCTATTTTTGAAATTAAATTTTCAAGAAGTGTGATTTTTGTGGAAACCTTACTTCCGCCGACAATAGCAAGGGATTTCCTTCCTTTTTCGCTTAAAATGCTTTCTATGCTTTCAATTTCTTTCATCATTAAAAAACCAGCATAAACTTTGGTGAATTTTGAAACAACACTAATTGAAGCATGACTTCTGTGAGAGCAAGAAAAGGCATCATTCACATAAATTTCCCCAAGTTCGCTTAATGTTTTTGCAAATTCTTCACCGCCTTTTTCTTCTTCTTTGTTGTATCTTAAATTTTCACACAAAACAATTTTTTCGTTTGGAATGTTCTTCAAATCTTTACAAAATTCAATTTTCATCGCAAGAAGTCCCTCAAGGTGAGACTTAATTTGAATTAGCGAAAATTCTTCTTCCTGTGCTTTTGGTCTTCCAAAGTGAGAGATAATGCAAAGGCGAGAAACCCCTTCTTCAAGTAAGAATTTGATTGATGGAAGTACCTCTAAAAGCCTTGTGTCATCTGTGATTTTACCTTCCACTACTGGTACATTTGCATCAATTCTAATAACGGCGGTTTTATTTTTGATTTGACCTTTTAAATCAATTAATTTGTTGTAGTTTTTCATAGTTAATTTATTAAAATGATTAATTCCCCTTTTTCGTTTGTAATTTTAACATTTTTATCAAAAAAATCACGATTTATTTCTTTACCACGAAAATCTGCGAAGGCATCTTTTGTGAATTTGATGAATTCTTGTTTTGTCTTTTTGCTTTCAAAAATGCTAATTAAAACTTTCATTGTTTTTTCAACACAAGCAACCTTTTCTTTTTTTGAATTTTGACCAATTAAGTTGATTTTAAAAGAAACTGCAACTTTGAATTTTTCAAGCAATTCTTTGCCTTCAAGTGTTGCGATAATTTGACATCTATCTTCAACTATTTCAAACACTTTAATTTGCTTTTCCAACGTGCTGTTTTGAGAAAGTAAAAGCAGGCTTTCGGTTATTTTGTCAACTGGTTTAAAATCTATTTTTGTGGAAAAAAATTTTTTATAGCTAAAAAAAACAATCCCGATTAAAATCATTAAAACAAGCGATATAAAAGCATATTTTTTCATAACTTTATTGTATTGATTAAAAAATCACACCCTCTTAATGTGATTAAAATGCCAGCAATTCGTTCAAATGTTGTCATTCTTGGAAGTAAGAACTTTCGTGAAATTGGGTTGCCAAAGGCGAAAGCATATGTGTAAGCATACATAACTGATGTTATAAATGTAATTAATGAGTAGATAAATTTTGTTGTTACCGTGTCATTAACCGTTATAAACCCTAATATCATTGAAGTTAAACCGATGATGCTCATTGGATTGGCTAAATCTGTTGCAAGACCAGATAAAAACTGCTTTGAATTTGATTGCTTTACCGCATTTCCAACCAAATCGCTACCTTTTTTTGAAAAAGAGCTGATAAATATTCTAACACCTAAAAAAATTATATAAAGTGAGCCTAAAAGCTTTAAAGTTTTGAATGCTTTAGGGTAAAGATTCATAAAAGTTGCAATTCCTATGACCGCTAAAATGATAAAAAGTGTGATTGAAGTGAGTATGCCAAAGATGGTAAAATGTGAACCATGGATGCCGAATTTCGCAGAATTTCTGGAAATTAATGCAGCAGAAGGACCGGGTGAAAGCATGAAGATATACATTATAAAAAAATATTCTACGAAATTCATAAAAAATCATATTTGATAATTTCTTATTTCAACACTTTTTTTTATTTATCAATAGCTTTTTAAAAAAAATTTGCATTTTTTAAATTTCTGTTATATATGCCTTTTAAAAATTGAAATTTATGGAATTTTTACTTTCAAAAGAACCTATTAATTACGAAGATGCAATCGCTTTTATGGAAGAAAGAACATCTCAAATTCTGGAAGGAAAGGCAAGCGAGCTAATTTGGTTTTTAGAACATTTTCCAATTTTGACAGCAGGGACGAGCGCAAAAGACACAGATATATTGGATGATAAAATCAAAGTCATTAAAACAAACAGGGGGGGAAAACACACGCTTCATGCCCCAAGACAAAGGGTTTGCTACATAATGCTTAATTTGAAAAAAAGAGCTGGCAAAATTCCCGACCCAAGAAGGTATATTAAAACGATTGAAGAAATTGTGATTTCCGCTCTTGCAAACATTGGAATAAAAGGGGAAATAAGGGAAGATAGAGTTGGTGTATGGGTTCAAAATGGCAATAATGAAGAAAAAATTTGTGCCATCGGAGTGCGCTTTAAAAGTGGAATTACTATGCACGGCTTTGCAATTAATGTTGAAAACGACCTTTCGCTTTTTAATTCAATTATTCCCTGTGGAATTAAAGATTATGGAGTATGTTCCATTAAAAGCCTCGGTATTAAAATTTCAATTGAAGAATTTGATGAGATTTTAAAAAAAGAAATTTTTACAAAACTAGAAAATTATAAAGAATGATATGCACAAACCAGTTTTACTTAAAGAAGTTTTAGAAGCCTTAAGCCCAAAAGATGGCGAAGTTTTTGTTGATGTTACATTTGGAGGGGGGGGATACACAAAAGCGATTTTAAATTCCGCAAATTGCAAGGTTATCGCACTAGATAGAGACGAAAATGTAATTGCAACAGCAAAAGAATTGAAGGCAGAATTTAAGGAAAGATTTGAATTTTTTCATACTCCTTTTAGTCAAATTGAAAGCATTTTGAATGGTGCTAAAGTTGATGGAATAGTTGCTGATTTCGGCGTTTCTTCAATGCAACTTGATAATGCAAATCGTGGTTTTAGCTTTTTAAAAGATGCAAAACTTGATATGAGAATGGGTCTTGGTGCCAAAACATCAGCTTATAATGTTGTAAATGCAATGCCAGAACCTGAACTTGCTGAAATAATTTCGCTTTATGGGGAAGAAAGGCTTGCCAAAAAAATTGCAAATTATATTATTAGAGCAAGGGCGAAAAAGCCGATTGAAACGACCTTAGAGCTTGCAAAGTTAATTGAAGAAGGATACGGCAGTGAAGCTAGATACACCAAAATTCACCCTGCGACAAAAACATTTCAAGCAATTAGAATTTATATAAATGATGAGTTAAAAGAAATTGAAACACTGCTTTTTTCCTCAATTAATTTGCTAAAAAAAGGAGGCAGGCTTTTAACCGTTTCTTTCCATTCTCTTGAAGATGGGCTAGTTAAAGATTTCATCACAAAAAATTCACCCGAAAAGAAGAAAGTCAATAAATATGCCCAGTTTTCTAAAAATGCTAATGAAGAAAGTTTGGAAGAAAAGGCGTTTCAAATTCCGCAAAAGGGCATTATAACACCAACGGAAGAAGAAATGAAGGAAAACATTCGCTCTCGCTCTTCAAGGCTTAGGGTCGCCTTCAAAGTTTAATATTAATTTGTGGCAAAGATTTATCAATCAGTGAATCAAATGTGGTTTTAGGACTTTGCATTAAAGCAAATAAATCTTCGTCGGTATAATTGGAAGATGTCCTTTTAGACTTCAAAATTACAGGAGCATACTTCTGTGCCTCTAGCTTATAAAAAGGTCGATAATCTTCGTCGTTAATTTCCATTTCTATTATTTGTTTATATAAATCAATGTTATTTTTAAAAGTTATTCCTTTGAATTTTTCTTTTAATATCCATATATTATATTCTGGAATTAATGATTTTTTTATCTTGTAAGATATATCAAAACCGTAAACCGCCTCAGTTAATCTTTCCAATACTTCTTTGCTTGGTTGATGCGTTAACTTAATCGCATAATATATATTAAAATTTTCCAAACCCTCGGTCAAAATATATAAAACTGCACTTTCAAATTCTAACTTCTTATTAGGACTGTATTTTAACCCAAGAAATTCAAACACTTTATCAGCACCTAAAAAATCCATTGTTGTGCTTTGTGAATCTTGATTAATGTAAAATTTATAATTTGGATTATTACCTAAATAACAAGGTTTCTCTCTTTCAATAATGCTCAAAATGTTTTTTAAACCTTTACCCCTAAAAAGGGTATGGTTGTATATTCCAACAATATAAACAAAATTTTCATATAGCTTGATATAAATAACGATTTCATCACTTTCTTTTCCAGTTGGATTTTCTTTTGATTTCCGTTCTTGTTTTGTAATTAAGTGAAAATGAAAAATACCATATTTGTTATCTAGCCATTTATTGCCATCGTGAGGTTTTTCATCGCTATTAGGTAGATAATCTTTCCAAGTTCCATTTTTTAGAGCTTTTTCCAAGCCTAATTTCTTAATTTTATACTTATTATGAGTTGAAATTGAAGGGCTAAACTCGTAATAATACTCCATTTTCTCAATAAATCGGGAAGTTGTGGCAAAGAGATTTTACTTTTTCAAATACTTCCTTTTCCGTTTTTGAGTTATCTTCAGGGTTTTTTGCAAAGGAAGAAAGCACATCAGCAATTAAATTACCAATAATTTCAAACTCTTTTGTACCAAAGCCACGAGTTGTCCCTGCTGGTGTCCCAAGCCTAATTCCTGATGTCACAAAAGGGGAAGCTTTATCAAAAGGTATCGTATTTTTGTTGCAAGTTAGCCCTGCTTTTTCAAGGGTTTTTTCTGCATCTTTCCCACTAATGCCGTAAGGTGTTAAGTCAACAATCATCAAGTGGTTTTCTGTGCCTCCTGTAACAATTTTAAGCCCACGAGACATAAGTGTTTTTGCCAAAACCTTTGCATTTTCCACCACATTTTTGGCATATTCCTTAAATTCTGGCTTCAAAGCCTCACCAAAAGCAACCGCCTTTCC
>CAZFPN010000002.1:0-3660 GCA_964521015.1 uncultured Rickettsiales bacterium
CAGATACTATAAATCAATTGGAATAAAAAGTCAAGGTGGGGTGAAAAAATTATATAATGAGGAAAAAATCTTACTTGACAAAAAAGAAAGTTAGATACATTAAATTTAAAAATAATAGAAAATTATGGAACTTTTATACAACATTCTTAGCACATTGCATATTTTTGCCTGCATAATGCTTGTTTTATTCATTTTATTTCAAAAAGGCACAGGTGATGGGCTTTTTACGACCAATTCATCTTCAAACCCTTTTATGTCTGGTGTTGAAGTTGTGGGTTTTTTAGGCAAAGTAACCAAATTTTTAGGGGCATTCTTCCTTATAAACACTCTTGTTTTGGCAAGCTTAAGTGTAAAAATTGCAAATAAAAATAAAGTTGTCGTTGTGGAGGCAGTAAAAGAACAAAAATCATCAGTTCCTTTAGGCACAAAGTAATTATAATTTATGAAAAAGTTTTTAGGGGTGATTATTTCCTTGCCTGTCTACTTAACATTTTGTACGCTTTACCTCGTTCATATTTGTGTTATTTTTTTAAATTACTTAACAAAAAAAGCAAAAAAATTATTTAATAGAATATGAAATTTTCCCTAAATTTGCTAAAACATTATTTTGATTTCAATAAAGAATATTCCCCTGAAGAGCTTTCGGAAATCATTACAAATCTTGGTTTTGAAATGGAAGAAATGGTTGATTTATCAGCAAAGTATAAAAACTTCGTTACTGCCAAAATTATTGAGGCGAAAAAGCACGATGAAAGCAACAAACTCAACATCTGCAAGGTTGATACTGGGTCGCAAATTTTAAACATCGTGTGCGGAGCTTCAAATGCAAGGGCGGGAATTAAGGTTGTGCTTGCGAAAATTGGGGCTATCGTGCCAAGTAGTGCACTTGAAATCAAAAAAGGGCTTATAAGGGGTGTGGAAAGCGAAGGAATGATTTGTTCCGCAGAAGAGCTTTGCCTTGAAGAAAAAAGCGAAGGCATTATAGAGTTGCCTGAAAATGTTGAAATTGGGCTTAATTTTGCCGATTATTTAGGCTTGAATGACACATTATTTCAAATTGCAATTACTCCAAACAGGGGGGATGGAGCAAATATAAAAGGCATTTTACGGGAATTACAAGCCAAAGGATTAGGTTTTGCAAAACCAATTTTCCAAGATTTTAGCAATTTTGAAAGCGAATTGAATATATCAATCGCAAGCGAAATAAAACCTTTATTGATGCAGGCCTGCTTTGCGAAAGCGAAAATTGGGGAAATTAGAGGCGGAGCAGGGCTTTCATTTTACGATAAAATCTGGGGTTCTTCAAACCTTAAAGTTGTTGATATTTCAAATTTCATAATGTTTCTTGCGGGTGTTCCAAATCACATTTACGATGCACACAAAATTAATGGGCAAGTTTCAATTTCCCGCTCGCTAGAAGGTGAGGTTTTAGTGCCGATAAAAGGCGAAGAAATTAACCTTCCAGCTGGGCTTTTGGTGATGAGAGACGAAGATAAAATCCTTTCCTTACTTGGTGTGATGGGTGATGCAAGAAGTAAAGTTTCCGCTGATACAACCGAAGTTTTGATTGAAGTATTGCATGTAAAACAAGACGAAGTGATTAATTCTTCAAGAAAAACAGGTATAAAATCAGATTCTTCGTATAGATTTGAAAGAGGGGTAGATGGCGAAATTCAGCACAAAGTTTTACAAACAATTTTAAGTTATTTAGGTGTTTTAAAGGCAAATATTTATCACTTTAAAAACGAATTTAAACCGCTTGAAATTAAAATCAGTGCAAGCGATTATAAAGCAAAAATAGGGGTTGAGATTTCACTTGAAAGCATGGCACAATCGCTAAAAAGCCTTGAAATTCAATCGCAAACACTTGATGAAAACTTGATTTGTCAAATTCCTTCCTTTAGAACAGACATAACATTAAAAGAAGATTTGTGCGAGGAAATCGCAAGAATACAAGGGTATGAAAACATCACAAAAGAGCCTATCGCAAGCTTAAAAGCGGTTAAAAATTACGATTTATCTTTTGAAATTAAGAAGGTTTTGCAAAGAAGCATGCAGGAAGTCATCACTTATTCCTTTTTTAAAGACGAATATTTTGGCTTATTTTCAGCATCTTCAAACAAATTAACTCTTTCAAACCCCATAACAAGCGACCTTTCAACGATGAGAGATAGTCTCCTTCCTAATTTGCTTGAAAATGTTGCAAAAAATGAAAGAAAAAGCTATTTTAATGTTGCAATTTTTGAAGTCGGCAAAGTTTTTTTAGGAGTGAAGGAAGAACAACAACAAATCAAGTTTGCAGGACTTTTCGCAGGAAACAAGCAGGAAAAGAATTTTTTAAACCCCGAAATTCCTTTCACAATTTGGGATGCAAAGCAAAAAATGCTTGAAGTTCTTGCTGAAGTGTGGGGGTTTGCTGAAAGCTCTTTTAATTTTAAGCCTTTCCAAAGCCAAAATCTTCACACCACACAAAGTTTTGAGGTGTTGATGGGAAAAAACAGAGTTGGTATTATAGCTCAAATTCACCCTTTGTTTTTAGATAAATTCGAAATTAAGCAAAAGGTTTTTGTCTTTGAAATATATTCGCAAAAATTACCTAACCCAAAAGTGAAAAGACAAAATTTTTCCGAAGATATGCTTCCTGACATTCTTCGTGAAATTGCGATAATCGTTGAAAAGAAAGTTTTATTTGAGGAAATTCTTTCTGCGATAAAGCGCCTTCGCATTAACCAAATCAAAGAAATTTCGGTTAAAGATGTATTTGAAGATGAAAGCAGAATAGGGGCGGGGCTTAAATCTATTTCGCTCCAATTCAAGATAAAACAAGGCGAAATTACGATGAAAAAGGAAGAAATTGACGATGCAATAATCGGTTCAATCGTTTCTAGTCTAAAAAAAGAATTTAATGCACAATTGAGAGATGGACAAACGGCAAAATGAAAATTTAACTAAAAAACCTTCAAAAACGGAACAAAAAAAGCTTGCACTTGCAACGAAATTGAAGGAAAATCTATCTCGCAGAAAAGTTGCAATCAAAGAAGACTTAAATGCAAAGAAAAATGCCTAAAGCATTACATAAATTTCAATCACAAGAAAAATAATTGCAAAAAAAGCTTGATAATTTTATTTTTATACATTACACTTAAAGCGAATAAGTGTTTCAAAACCAAATTTCAATTTTAGAAAGAAAAACAGCTTTATAAATGGCTAAATGTAAGATTTTGAAGGACTATAAGGTTAATTTAATAAAAAAACAATGTCTATAGAACAAAATGAAATAATCATTTCAACAACTACGGAAAAGCAGTTTTCTGATTTCCAAATTCCAGAGCTTTTAGTACACTCTCTTGAAAAAAGTGGGATAAAACACCCATCTCCCGTACAGGAAAAAGCAATTCCACTTGCACTTGAGGGAAAAGATATTCTAGCTTCCGCACAAACAGGAACGGGGAAAACCATCGCTTTTTTAATTCCAATCATCACAAGAATGCTGGAAAACCCTGAAAGCAACACACTTATACTTGCGCCAACTCGTGAACTTGCCGTTCAAGTGAGGGATTCTGCATTTAAGCTTATACCAAGGGAATGCCCAATTAAAAGCATTTCGCTTATTGGGGGCGATTCAATTATGAAGCAAATCGCAAACCTAAAAGGGCTTGA
>CAZFPN010000002.1:3670-5357 GCA_964521015.1 uncultured Rickettsiales bacterium
AGAAGGGGCAATTATGCCGAAAAAACCCCAAGGTAGAGGTGCTTTTAGAAACCCCAAAATGCTAATGCCAAAAGGTGGAAACGGAATTCACAAAAATGTAATTTTCGTTGGAACACCTGGAAGAGTTAAAGATTTAATAGACAGAGGTGCAATAAAACTTGAAAAAGCGAATTTTTTAGTGCTTGACGAAACTGACAGAATGCTTGATTTAGGCTTCAAAGAAGTGCTTGATGAAATTTTCACACACCTTCCCGAAGAAAGACAAACATTAATGTTTTCTGCGACAATGCCTACTAAAATCATCTCTCTTTCACGTGAATATCTAAAAACTCCAGCAAGAGTTGATATTGAAAAAAGAACTGAAAATCAGCCGAAAATTAAGCAAGAAATCGTGAAATATTCTTATTCACAAAAGTTCAAGAAACTTGTTGAGTTGCTAAATTCAAACGAAGGTACGGCAATTATTTTCACAAAAACGAAGATGGGCTCTGAGGAAGTGGCTTCAAAACTGCAAGAGGCAGGTCTTGATGCGATGGCTATTCACGGCGACTTAAGGCAAAGAGAAAGAGAATTCGTTATTAAATCGCTTAAAGCAGGCAAAATTAGGATAATGGTGGCAACTGATGTTGCGGCGAGAGGTCTTCACATTTCGAACATTCAAATGGTGATAAACTATGATTTACCAGGCACAAAAGAAGACTACATCCACAGAATTGGTCGTACAGGAAGGGCAGGGGCGGAAGGAAATGCCATCTCTTTTGTTAATGAAGATGACTTCAGGGAAATGAAAGTTGCAAAAGCTTATATGAAAACCGAAGATGACGAAGAAAATGAAGATGTAAAAGCATTTTCACGCGATTATTCTGGAAAGAAAAAAAGAAATGGAGGAGGCTTTGGAGGAAGAAGAGACTTTGGTGAAAGAAGGGGTTTTGGAGGAAGAAGTTCTGATAGAGGTTCCGATAGAGGCTTTGAAAGAAAATCTGAGAGAGAATTCGGCGAAAGAAGGTCTAGCGAAAGAAGTTTTGGTGAAAGAAAATCTTTTAATCGTGATAATCGCGAAGATAGAGGGAATTTTAAACCTGAAAAGAAAGAAGAAAAAGGTGGTTTTTTTAGTAAATTTAAGCGTAAATAAAATAATTTTGCATTTTTGCAAAAAAACACTTGCAAATTAAAAATATTTGCAGTAGAAAAGTAAAATATGTTGTATTTTAGTTGTATGAAGAGGTATAAATTAAAAAGTAAGTCCAGTGCGAAAAAACGTTTTAGATGGACAAAAGGCGGAAAAGGTGATAAAATCATTCTTTTCCATGCAAAAAGAAGACACAATGCGCAAAATCGTAACAGAATTCTTCACAAGCAATCAAGAGGAAATGCTGTTGCGCACCCACACGTTGTGAAATTGATTAAAAAATATTTAATGAAGTAATTATATGGCAAGAGTAAAAAGAGGTGTAACAACCAGAAAAAGACACAAAAAAGTTCTTTCTCAAACAAAAGGTTTTAGAGGTCGTGCTAAAAATTGTTTTAGGGTAGCAATTAGAAAGCTTCACAAGGCTTGGCAATATGCTTACAAACACAGAAAGGAAAAGAAAAGAGAATTCAGAGGTCTTTGGATTGTTCGTATCAATGCTGCCGTTCGTGAACATGGCTTGAAATATTCAACCTTTATGGGTGGCTTAAAAAAAGC
>CAZFPN010000002.1:5384-7262 GCA_964521015.1 uncultured Rickettsiales bacterium
TGAACTTGATAGAAAAGTTCTTGCAGATTTGGCTTTAAACAATCCAGAAAGTTTTGCAAAAATTATTCAACAAGTTAAACAAGTTGCTTAAATGTGATAAAGATTCAAAATAAAATCCCTATTTTCATCAGCCTTATTATTATGATAGTGGCTCAAATGGGGACAAACTTTTATTTAGTTTCTTTGCCGAAAGTCGCACTTTATTTTAATGTTGATTATTCCCTTGTTTTAGATACAATCTATTTTTACCTTATTCCATATGGTGTTTGTCAATTATTCATTGCACCTTTTGTGAACAGGTTGGGCTTTAAAAATATTGCCTTGATTGGTTTTTTGATATTTTCAATCGGAGCCTTGACTATAATTTTTTCGCACAATATCTTTTACTTTAGCTTAGGTAGAACAATTCAAGGTTTTGGTGGCTCTATGATTTATGTTTTAATAAGAATGTTAATTCAGCAAAGCTACAAACCTGATGAAACAAACATTGCCTTTTCAATCGTTGAAAGTTTTGCGATTGCAACACCAGCTATAGCACCGATTGTGGGGGCTTATCTGCTTAACTTCATAAGCTGGAAAGGGCTTTTTGTGATTATTCTTGCATACTGCATTTTTGCAACAATTTTCATTTTAAAATTTCTAAAAAACGAAAAAATTCGCCCAGCTCCGAAATTCAAAACAATCACTAGAGGGTATTTTGCCCTTTTGAAAAATTGGTCTTATTTCCGCTTTCTAATTGCGATTTTGGGAATTTGCATGCCAACATTTTTCTGCCTTGCGACTGTGCCGTTTATCTTGAGTGAAAAGTTCTATTTAAAGCCTTTGCATTATTCTCTTTTGATGTCATTTTGCATTTTAGGTTCGTTTTTTGGAAGCCTTACTTCAAAGTTTGCAAACGAGCGGGGGTTAAAAAACAGACTTATTCGTTTTGCGAATTTACTTCTTTTTATTGATGGAATAGCCTTGCTTTCAAGCTATTTGTTTGGCTTTTTTTCCCTTAAAATATTTGTGTTTTGTGCTTTTGCAGTATTTTTTTGTTATGGGGCAATTTTCCCAAATTTAATGGCAGATTCATTTAGAGAAGTGAATGGAAGGACTGGTCTTGAAATTGCGTTACTTGGTTTTTTTCAAGTTTCTGGAAGTGCGATTTTTAACTTTTGCATCACGAGAATTTTTGCAAAACCAGAAGATGCACTGCCTACGATTTTTATTTTCGCCTCTTTTATTGTATTTTTCGCATACAAAATCCCAAAACAATCCCTAAAAAAAGACCCTCTATGGAATTCTTTAAATTTTTTAAAAAAACGATTGACTTAATAAAAAAACAAACATAATTTTTTGTAATAATTAGTGTGTTTTAAAAGTGGCTAAAATTTTTTTTGTTACAGGCGGAGTAGTTTCTGGCATTGGGAAGGGCATTACAACAGCGAGTATAGCCCTTATTTTCAAACAAATGGGGTATAATGTGATGATAAAAAAGCTTGACCCCTACTTAAATGTTGACCCTGGAACTATGTCTCCTTCGCAACACGGAGAAGTGTTCGTGACTGACGATGGCATGGAAAGTGATATGGATTTAGGTCATTATGAGCGTTTCACGGGCATTATTTCAACGAAAGAAAGTAACATTACAGCTGGAAAAATCTATCAAACTTTGCTTGAAAACGAAAGAAAGGGGAAGTATCTTGGGGCGACCGTGCAAACAATTCCCCATGTTACGAATCTTATTAAAGATTTTATGCTGAAAAAGAAGGATAATTACGATATTATTCTTTGCGAAATCGGTGGAACGGTTGGTGATATTGAAGCTTTACCATTTTTTGAAGCAGCGAGACAGGTAAAACAGAAATTCAAAAACGACGTTGCCTTCATTCATGT
>CAZFPN010000002.1:7272-29065 GCA_964521015.1 uncultured Rickettsiales bacterium
ACACTCGGTGAAAGAACTGATGTCAATTGGCATTGTGCCTGATGTTTTAATTTGTAGAAGTTCCGTTAAAATCGGTAAGGAAAACAAGAAAAAAATCGCTCTTTTTTGCAATGTGGAAGAAAAGGCGGTGATTGAAGCACTTGATGTCCCTAATATATACAGCATTCCTTTGCTTTATGCGGAACAAGGTCTTCACTGCGAACTTTTAAAGGCGGTGAATTTGGAATTCAAAGAACCTGATTTAAAGGAATTTGGCGAAATTGTTGCCAAAAGCAATGCCCCTAAAAAGAAAGTGAAGATATTAATCGCTGGGAAGTATGCTGGGAAGGAATCTTACAAATCACTTTTTGAAGCGATAAGTCATGCGGGAATTGCAAACGATGCAAGGGTTGAAGCCGAGTGGGTGAATACGAAAAAATACGATGAAAACGAAATAACCCCTGAAATGTTTGAAGGAATTGGGGGGGTAATCATCCCCGGAGGCTTTGGCTTTGAAGGCACAACAGGGAAGATGAAAATCATCAAATTCGCAAGGGAAAATAACATCCCTCTTTTTGGAATTTGCTACGGAATGCAATTGATGGTTATTGAATTTGCAAGAAATGTCCTTGGAATAAAAAATGCCTCCTCCGAGGAATTTGAAGTTGAAAACGGCGAAAATATTATTGGATTAATCACAACTTTTGAAAAAGACGGCAAAATTGAAACAAGAACAAAAGCCTCCGATATGGGGGGAACGATGAGACTTGGGTCTTACAAAGCTTTGTTAAAAGAAGGCTCTTTGGCAAGTAGGTGCTATAACTCAAATGTCGCTTTTGAAAGGCACAGACACAGATACGAAATTGATATTTCAAAAAAAGACTTATTCGCAAAAAAACAATTCATTTTTTCTGGAATTTCGGAAGATGGCACATTGCCTGAAATTTGCGAAATAGAAGGCTTAAAATTCTTTTTAGGAGTGCAATTTCACCCAGAATTGAAATCTCAAGTTTTAAAACCTCACCCTATTTTTACAGAATTTGTAAAAGTGGTTTTATCTAGCTGATTATGAAAGAAAGGTTGAAGTTTTTAGAAAAGGAAATTAAAAAGCATAACGAGGCTTATTACATTAAAAATCAACCCTTAATTTCTGATGCAGAATTTGACGAAATCACAAAAGAATTCAGGGCTTTAAAGGGCGGAGAAAATGCGACTTTCAACCTGTTTGAATTTGAAGCAAGCCCTAATTCCAACTTTGGCAAAATTAGGCATAAAAAACCAATGCTTAGCCTTTCCAATGTGTTTTCGGAGGAAGAATTGCAAGAATTTATTGATAAAATCAACAATTTTTTAGGGCTAGAAGAAAACACTTCCCACGAATTTATCGCAGAACCAAAAATTGATGGAATAGGCTTTTCTGCAACTTACGAAGAAGGAATTTTGACAAAATGTGCCACAAGGGGTGATGGAGAGGTTGGCGAAGATGTTACTTTGAACTTTAAAACAATCAAAAACCTGCCTCATAAAATTGAAAATGCTCCAAAAATGTTTGAATTAAGGGGGGAAATTTTTCTCACTCACGAAACTTTTGAAGAAATTAACAAATCTGTTGAAAAGCCATTTGCAAACCCACGAAATGCGGCCGCTGGGTCTTTAAGGCAACTTGATTATAAAATCACAGAAAAACGAAATTTGAGCTACAAAGTTTATGGTGTTGGAATGCACAGCCCTGATTTTGCCTTTTCAACACAAAGCGAACTTTATACAAAACTTTCTTCTTTCGGATTTTTGGTGAACGAACATAAATCGTGCAAAAACATTAACGAAATGCTTGATTTTCATGCAAAATTTGAAGAAAATCGCTTTAACATAAATTATGATGTTGATGGCATAGTTTACAAGCTAAACAACCTTGCATTGTGCGAAAGGCTTGGCTTTACAGCGAATGGGCCACGCTTTCAAACGGCTCACAAATTTTCTTCAATTAAGGCTGTTTCAAAGCTACTTTCCGTTGATTTTCAAGTTGGAAGAACGGGCAACATAACTCCTGTTGCAAACCTTGTGCCTGTCAACATTGGTGGGGTGGTTGTCAAAAGGGCCACTTTGCACAATAAAGACGAAATCGCGAGGCTTGGTGTCAAAATTGGGGACGAAGTTTTTATTTCGCGTGCGGGCGATGTCATTCCAAAAATTTTGGGGCTTTCAAAGCCTTGTGAAAATGGCACAGAAATCATCTTTCCAACCCACTGCCCCGTGTGTCAAAGCCTGCTTGTTGTGGTTGAGACGATTGTTAAATGCCAAAACATTTCAAAATGTTCAAAAAGAATTTTGCAAAGACTTATCCACTTTGTTTCTAAAGACGCTTTTGATATTGGTGGGCTTGGCAAAAGGCAAATTGAGGAATTTTTCAACGAGGAAATCATTAAATCCCCTGCTGATATTTTCACTTTGGAAGAAAGAAATTCCAATTTGAGGCTTGAAGAAAGGGAAGGATATGGTGAAAAATCCGTTTCCAATCTTTTTATTTCAATCAATGCAAGAAGGAAAATCACATTAGAACGCTTTATATATGCTCTTGGAATTGCAAGTGTTGGCGAATCAGGGGCGAAATTGCTCGCTTTATTCTTTGAAAGCCTTGAAAACTTCCTTGCGAACACTGAAAAAGCGATTGAAATTGATGGAATTGGCGAAAAAACGGTGCAGGAAATGACCTTCTTTTTAAACGAACACAAGGGCGAAATTGAAAGCCTGTTAAATCATATTCAAGTTTTGCCTTTTAAAAATACCGCATCTGCCTTGAAATTTGCTGGCAAAACGATTGTCTTTACTGGAACATTGCCGAATTTAACAAGAAGTGAAGCGAAGGCAAAGGCGGAAAGGCTGGGCTTTAAGGTTTCTTCTTCCGTTTCTAAAAATACTGATTTTCTTGTTGCGGGGGAAGAGGCAGGAAGTAAACTAAAAGAGGCTCTAACTTTTGGAGTTAAAATTTTAAATGAAGAAGAATTTTTACAATTATGTTTGACAAATTAATTGACCTTGCGATAGACAAGTGGAGAAGCACTTTCTTCATTATTTTCTTGCTTTTTGTTTTTGGTGTTACAAGTTATGTTAAAATTCCTAAAGAATCAAATCCTGAAATCGTTGTTCCAAACATTTCAATAAGTGTTTATTATAAAGGAGTTTCTCCCGAAGACGGCGAAAGGATGATAGCTAAACCAATTGAAAGGGAAGTAAAATCAATTTCTGGTGTCAAAAAAACCGAATGCACGGCGAGTTTTGGCTCAATTTCTTGTAATGTTGAATTTATTGCTGGGGTTGTTTCAATGCAGAAAGCACTAGCGGATGTGCGAGATGCTGTCAACATTGCAAAGGCAAACTTTCCTAAAGATGCAGACGAACCATTTGTTAAAGAAGTGGATTTCAAAAAAGAAGAACCAGTTTTGACGATTAACATTTCTGGAGATTTAACTGACGATTTGCTTTTCAAAATCGCAGACGATTTAAAAGATAAAATTTCTGGCTTGAAAGAAGTTTTAAGTGTTGATGTTTATGGTAAGCGCGACCATAGTGTTGAAGTTTTGATAAAACCTGAAACAATCGCTCAATATCAGCTAAATACAGGTGATTTCCAAAACATATCAAGGCAAAATAATCTTGTAGTTGGCGGAAGGTTGAGAACGGGCGATGGAGAATATGTCTTCCAAATTCCGGGGCTTATTGCGAATTTAAAAGATTTGCTTTCAATGCCAATAAAATCAATCAATAACGAGGTTATAACACTTGGTCAGGTTGCGGAAGTCAAAAAAACATACAAAGAAGCAACTTCTTTTGCAAGGCTTGACGGGGTGAAAACCGTCACTTTAAATGTTACGAAAAGGTCTGGTGAAAACATTTTAGCGACCGTTGCGAAAGCAAGATTTATCATTGATGAATACACAAAATACTTGCCAAATTCTGTCAAAATTACAATCACGAATGATGCCTCAAAGCGAATATCAGATGATTTAACAAACCTTAATAATAACATTATTTTGGCGATTTTAATTGTGTTTTTTGTGGTTTTAAACTTAATTGGCTTAAGAGAAAGTGTGATAACGATGACAACAATTCCTTTAAGTTTTTTAATGGGAATTGCCTTTCTTTATTTTGCGGGATACACGATTAATGTTGTCGTTCTTTTTGCTCTTGTGCTTGGAACAGGGATGATAGTTGATGCTTCAATAGTCATTATAGAATATGCCGAAATGCTTATAAAAAACGGCACTCCCCACGGCGAAGCATTTAGAAGGTCAGCAAAACGAATGTTTATTCCTGTATTTTCTTCGGTTGTGACTGTCTTAATTGTTTCAACCCCACTTCTTTTTTGGCCAGGAATTGGAGGGCAGTTTATGAAATATTTGCCTTTGACATTAATCGCATTACTTTCAAGTTCTTTCATTGCAGCGATTTTCTTTATTCCTTGCATAGGGGCGAGGTTTGGAAAGTCTCACATTCCTCTTTCAAATGAATTTACACTTGATGCGATAATTAAAACTTCTCCTTTGGCGATTATCAGTATGAAAAATGCCTTAGGTTTTTATGCAAAAATCGTTTGGACCTTCCTTAATAACCCTAAAAAAACATTGCTGGGACTTTTCATTTTTCTTATTTTTGTGATTATCATTTATGGGAAATTTAATAAAGGTGTTGAATTTTTCCCTAATATAGAAGCAGATTTTGCAAGAGTGCGCGTTGAAACAACAGGCAATCTTTCGCTTTCCGAAAAAAATAAAATCATTTTAGAAGTGGAAGATATTGTCTCGGAAATTCCCGATGTTAAGCACTTTAACGGGCTAACTTTTACCTCTGGTTCAAGAGGTATTGGAAGAATTAACCTTGAAATGCAAGAATGGGATAAACGAAGGAAAGTAGGGGTTGTGCTTGAAGAAATAAGGCAGAAGGCTTCAGTTATTCCGGGTGTTTTGGTGAAGGCAAGTGTGCAGAAATTTGGCCCTTCAGCCTCAAAAGCAATTTCCCTTGATATAGTTGGTAAAGAAACTCAAGAACTAGAAGAAACTTTGCTTAAAATTCGTCAATTTATGCAGGCGGAAGGCAGTTTTGTGGATATAGAAGATAACTCAATTTCAAGCAAAATTCAATATTCCTTTAAGATAGATAGGGAAAAAGCAGGAAGGTACGGCATTGATATTGCAACAATTGGTGCATTTATCTCGCTTGTAACTGATGGACTTATAATTTCAAATTATAGACCTTCCTATTCTGATGATAAAGTTGATATAGTTCTTCGTTTTCCTTCAAATTATCGTGGCATTAAAGATATGGAAAACCTTAAAATTCCTGCAAATAATGGCACTTTTGTCCCTATTTCAAATTTTGGTGTGTTTGTGATGGAAAGGGAGGCAAGCTCAATTTCAAGGCTCAACCAAAAAAGGGTGATTAACCTGAATGCAAATGTCAAAGAGGGCATCGTTCCAAGTCTTAAAATTGCTGAATTATTCAAGTGGATAACAGAAAACAGAGCGGAATTTCCTGCCGAAGTTAAATTTGCAGGTGATGCACAAGAAATGGCGGAAACACAAAAATTTCTTATTAATGCCTTTTTCGCCGCCCTTATCGTTATGCTTCTGCTTTTTGTGATGCAATTTAATTCATTAGGAAAGACGATTATCGTGATGTCGCTCATCTTCCTTTCAATTTTCGGTGTCTTGATTGGGCTTTTAATCACGGGGCAAGCATTTAGTATTGTGATGTCTGGAATTGCTGTTATTGCTCTTGCTGGAATTGCGGTGGATAGCGGAATTTTATTTATAGAAACCTTCAAAGACTTAGAAGAAAGAGGGATTGAAATGAAAGAAGCCTTGCTAAAAACTGCCATAATAAGGCTAAAACCCATTTTGCTTGCAAGCATGACAACAGTTGCAGGAATGATTCCAATGATTTTTGGAATTTCCATTAATTTTATAGAAAGAGATTTCACAATCGGTGCCCCTTCTTCGCAATTTTGGAAGCAATTAGCAACGGGAATAGCAGGTGGATTAACATTCGTTACCCTCTTGACATTATTTATTATTCCTGCTATAATATTATTAGAAGAAAACTTCAAAAATAAAATAAAAAATCGTTTTAAAAGAGGCTATGTATAAATTTTTTTTCTTACTTTTATTGACTTTTAGCTGTTATAAGAAGGATAGTACAAATTCCGTTTCACATTCCGATAATAAGAGTTTTGAAAAAAGGAGTTATAAAAAAAACGAACCATATGTTCCTTTTGGAAACATAAAACACAGCAACGAAGATGAAAAAAGAGCCTTTTCTCACTACGACAACATTTCAAAATCAAGGCTTGACTATATTGAAGAAAATGATGAATACTTAATGTGGCTTGCATCTGAAAGAAGAAAGCGTCTTGCATCGGGCAAGTTAAATGGCTTCAAATATGAAAGTATTCCAGGGAGCAACCCTTATTATATTCAAAAATCACAGACAGCAAGAAAAGAAAATGCACTCGTGAGTCAAAAATACTATCTTGATATTCAAAGAGAATTGCAAACAGCACGAAAAAGAAAAGAAAATGTCAAAACCGTCGACACAGAAGATGAAATTGGCGATTACGAAATTTTAAACAACCCTCCTTCCAATGAAATTGAGGTTAAGGTTAATGCGGATGAAGATTAAAACGATGCAAGAGATAGACTTAACAAAAGAAGTTTGCCCGATTAATCTTGTCAAATTCAAATATCACTTTTACGAATTAAAATCTTTTATTTGTATCACCAAAAAAGGTGAAGCGAGCAAAGGAATTATAAATTTTTTAACACATAAAAATGCTATTTTTGAAATTGAAGAACTTGAAGATTTTATCAAAATTAAAGTTATGCAAAGCTAATTAAATGGCGAATTGTTCTTGCAAGATTTTTTCATTAAAGTCAACTCCTTCATCGAACAAAATGCTTACAAAATGCTTACTTGAAAGATGCACTTCAAGGCTTTTAACATCATCAAAATGGTTGAAATCTGTTGTGGCAAGAACTGGTCTTTTTTTGCTATCCATCACTTCAAATCGTACTTTTGAGTTTTCAAGAAGTAAAACACCTCTGAAATGTCTTGGTCTAAAAGGGCTAATGGGACAAAGGGAAAGAACTTTTGCATCTGGGGAAAAAATTGGCCCATGAAGAGAAAAGTTGTAAGCTGTGGAACCTGCGGCGGTTGAAAGAATTATGCCATCTGATGCAAGTTCTGGTAGTCTTAACTTTTCATCAACAAAAACTTTGATTTTAGCAACTTGCCCTGATGTCCTAAAAAGGGTAACTTCATTCATTGCAAGGCTTTCAAAAGTGCCGTCTTTTGTTTCAATTTTCGCTTTTAACATTTTTAGCTTTATTTCGTGAGAGCTTTTTATTTTGCTAAAAAGATTTTCTGCATTTGTTTTTTCGTTAAGTAAAAAGCCGACAGTTCCAAAATTAATGCCATAAAAAGGTTTTTTGCAGCAAAGAAAGCGATGAATGCTGTGAAGAAAGAAGCCGTCCCCCCCTATAACCACAATTGCATCAACTCCACTTGCACTTTCTGGAGATTTGTCTAAATCCAAAAAATGTTTCATACTCAAAAGATGGTTTTTAAAAGCTTTTACATCTTGCTTTCCGCCATCAGAAATTATGCCAATTAAATTCATAAAAATTTGACTTTAATTTTTTTTTAAGTTATAATAATACAAGATAAATAAAATACAAGTAAAAATTATGCCAGAAATTAAATTTACAAACCTTGTTTCGGAAAATTCAGAAAGTCCTAACTTGAAAAACTTGAATAAAACTGATGATGGTGAAAAAACATGGCAAGAGATTTACAATACCAATAAAGCAAACCGAAAGAAAGTAAAAGATGAAGAATATTTAAAAAAATATTACGACGAAAACCAAATAGATGTAATTAAAACTTCTAGATTATTAAAAGATGCCCTCCCTTTTCCATTGAACTATTTAGCTTTTTATACAATTGGGGGTTTCAATATGTTCTTTGCAACTTTCCTACCGCAGTTTAATCTCGTTAATTTTGTCATTAAGCAGATTTTTGGAATTGAAAGCTTTAAACCAGTTAATATATTTAAGGCATCAAGCTTTAGGAAAGATGCAGAAAAACAATATGAAAAAGATTTATCTCAGGGGGTTGAAAGGCTTGAAAAAATAACATCACTTTCAAAAGAATATAAATATCTTTTAAAGAAAAATCAATATAATTCTCTTACACAACTTGGCATTAATAATGAAAAAACTAAGACTTTAAAGGAAGAGCTAGATTTAATTGAAAAAAAACATCAAAACAACCCAAAATGGAGGGCAACAATTGCAACAAAACTGGGGGACTTCCCAAAGGGTGAGGTGAGTGAAATTTTTTCCCAAATTAGTGCCGAAAACATCTTAAAATGTTTAAAAGAAATTAATTTAGAAGATTTAAAGCAAAATCCAGATTTGCAATCTAAGCTTGAAAATATGCAAAAAACTGAGAATATTAATGATTTTAAAATTGCTTTTAATAACATTTCCGAGGAAGAAAAAACATTGCTATTAGGCTTAATTAAAGTTGAAACTTTGGAAAGTGTCATCAAGGAAGAAATAATAAAAAATCTTAATGGGCAAATCAATACATATCCCGAACGAAATGTTATGGTGAATGCTCTAATTACAAACCCAAATCTAAGAGAGGTAGTGATTGACCCACCACGAGGCCCCGCTAATGAATACAAAGGAAATATAGAAAACTTAAAATCGCAAATTGAAAAAGGAAATAGAATGCTCTGTGAAGATATTTGGAATTCTAGCGGAAGAACTGACAACAAAGGAAATGAAAGCATCGTTCGTGTTGCAAATAAGGCAGGGCAGGTTGACACTTTAATTCACGAAGGTTACCATGCCTCAAGACATAACCTTACCGAGAACATGAAAAGACCTCTTTACAAGTTGGAAAAAAAAATGAAAAACACAATACAAAAAGAATTAATCAAAGCAATTAAAAAGGCAAGTGGAATGGAAACACCGCTTAAATGTGAAAAAAGGTCTTTTTGGAAGAAAAACCCATCAATGGAAGAAAAAATAGAAGAAATGATGAAAATTTTTGGTATTGAAAAAACCGACGAAAACAGACCAGAATTTAACGAAATTCGTGACATAGTAAGAAAAATGATAACGGGTGAACTTCCCGCGATTTACAACGATGGGGAAAGAAAAGTCAAAGGAACTTTGGGTTTGCTTGATGACGATTTTGCAAAAATTATAAATGCTATAACGTGTTTTGAAAATTTAGACAAACACCCACTAGGGCAGGAGCTAAAAAGAAAAACACAAGAGTTCTTAGAGCAGGAAGTTGATGGAATTTCTCTAAAAGAAAAAATGAAAGAAGCAAATAGGGTGATTTACCACCCAAAGCTTTTTGGTCAATATGATTTTAAAAGTCGTGATGGCGAAATGGAAGAGGTGGGGGCAAGAATAATTGAGAGTATTCCTGAAATGAAGCGAGTTTTCCCAAATTTAGAAAGCACTTTAGGGAAGTTGCAAAACTTAATGGAGATTAATCAAGCATGTAATAAACAAGCATATGTAAGCAAACTTTCTTCTAACCCAACTAAAAATCCTCAACCTAACTTCACAAAAGAAGAGCAGGAAGAAAGAAGCATGGAAAATAAACAGGAAATACTTGAAAAGATGATGAATAGGCAGAACAGTGGACATATAAACAACAAATCAATGAAGAGAGGATAGTTATGAAAAAATTTTCGCTTTTTAACATCGTGCAAATCGCACTTTTCGGTCTTTTGGCAATTTACTTAACTGCTAAGTTATCTTTTGGAGATAAAGGTATATTGAAATTTTACAGCTTGCAAAAGACTTACGAAGAAAATAAAAACACTCTTGAGTTTATAAAAAAGGAAAATTCAAAGCTAAATAAAAAGCTTGAACTTCTTAATGAAAAATCTGTCAACTCAATGTATTTAGAAGAACTTGCAAGAACCGTTCTTGAATATGGTAAGGAAGACGAAAAGATTGTTATTATTGAAGAAAATTAATGCTTTATGCAAAACTTGATAACGAAGCAAAAGGAGGTCAAAAAAGCATTTCGGTTTATCATAATGCACATTATTTTACTTACAAGCATCGTCATTCTTTCAAAATATTCCTTCGCATCGGCAGGAATTCATCCATTTTTCCTTCTATTTTTAAGATATGCCTTTAGTTTTGTGATTTTACTTCCAATCATCGTTCCTGCTTTTCTTAAAACATATAAAATACACAGGTTTAAAACAAGCTTTCGCCGTTCTTTCATTAACATTTCGGCACTTGCACTTTGGTCTTATGCTTATTCTCATGTTTCGCTTGGAATTGCAACAACACTGACTTTTATAGTCCCTGTTTTCACAATTGTAATTGCGGAAATTTACTTAAAGGAAAGGTTTTTATTAATTCAAAAAATTCTTGTATTCGTTTCGCTTATAGGTGTTTTTATCTCAATTCGTCCAAACTTGGGGGAGGGTAGTTTTTATTACTTCATCATCTTCATTGCAACGATTTTATGGGCGATTTCAAACATATCTCGCAAAGTTTCTTCAAATGTGAGCGATGTTAAAACATGGATTTGCTATTTTTCCATCTGGTCGCTAATTTTAACATTTTTCCTTGCCATTCCGTTTTATTCCCCCATTCCCATTCGCTTAATTCCAGTGATTGCGGTGTTAAGCATGCTTACTTCTTCAGCAAATATATTGTCTTTCAATGCTTATAAGCAAAGTAGGGCGAGTTTCGTGCAAAGTTTTGATTTTTTGAGGCTGATTTTTGCAGGAATGGCTGACATTTTCATTTTCGGTCAAAGTTTTCATTTTAGCCTTGTGATAGGTTCTTTTTTAATCATTTTTTCTTCCGCTTGCCTTCTTTTCATTGAAAACAAAAACCTAAAACTAATAGGGCGGGACTTAAACTAAAAAACCACTTGCAAAATTAAATCTTTGTGATAGGATTTTATAAATTGAATTGAGATGTGAACGATGTTTCCACCATACTGACTTACAAAAAGATTTTCCCTCCCGTGCTTTCCTTGGTTTTCCTTTTTTATTTTTCCTTTGGCAAAAAATGGTTTATGATAGAAAATTCCTTCAATACAACACTTTTTTTGATAGCAACAATCTTAACCGCCATCACTTTTAGCTTTGTTTGGCATTATTTTTACTTTAGCGAAAAAATCTTGAATTTGTGGGGTTTAAGGGTTATCGTTGATTGGATTTTATCAAAAAACCCAGAGGCGTGTAAGGCGGGAGGTATGATAAATCAGATATTTACATTACAAAAGCAAGAAGGTTTGAATTATAAAAATTTGACAATGTGGCATATATTATTCCAAATTAATGATGGTTATCACTTCAATTTGTTTTTCAATAAAAAATTAGGCAATCTTCAATTACATAGAAGTGTTTTAACTATGAATTATTTCAACGATCTTGCTGAACTCAACAAGATTTTGAAAGAAGATTTTAAGCATCTTGCTGATAATCATTACAGAAAGAATGCTACCAAGGGAGGTAGTATATATACATATTTTCGGTCACATTATGCTCGTTTTCATAAATCTGAAAAAACTTATTCTTCCCCGATTGAATCAGAAGTAAAGAAGTTATATAGCCTTCACATCATCACACAATTCACTTTAAAGGAAAACTTTTGCGAATTTAAGCTAAACCCTGCCGTAATTCGTTGGTTTCACCGTGATTACTTGGGCAAGAAATGTAGCAATTTTGAAAAGCTAACCATCAAATTCCTGCTTCCTTCCATCGTTTTAGCCATAATTCTTTACTACACAAATATTCTTCCAATCATCTTCCAAGCCGTTTTGCAAATCTTACAAATAGATTTTTGCAAAAGTGAGATGATTTCAATCTATAAAGATATTTTTTTAAATCTATAGAAAGTTAAAAATCTTTGCTATCGACGGAAAAATATAAAACACAATTTGTAAAAGTAAAGTGTTTTGGCAAAATTCCTCGTAAAAAATTTGCTTATAAATAAGTTAAAATCAGTGCGACATTCCTCCCGAAATTTCTTCCTTTTCCTTCTTGGGTTCGTCCTTTTGTTTTTCTTGCTTATTTGAAAGTTCTTGAGTATCTTCAATTTCGCTTTTTGCATCCTGTTTTTCTATATTATCTAAATCTAAATCATCAGGTATATCAATTCCTTCTTGCTTATCAAGAAAATCATCATCAATCTGATTTCCAAAATCATATCCTCTTTCTTCTTCCGTTGTGCCGTCCGTCAAATCATCCAACTCGTCTTCAATGCTTTTTTCATTATCAATTTCATCAATTTGCAAATCAGATTCTTTTAATTTGAAATCATTTTTCTTACTTTCGGAATTTTCTAAATTTTGGTCTTCTGTCTCACCCTCCTTTTTATCATTTTCCGCCTTTTCTTCCACTTCCTCTTCTTCATCAATTTCCTCATCAAACCCTTCATCAGTTTCCACCTCTTCTACTTCTTCTTCAAGCAATTCTTCCTCTTCTATTTCCGTTCTTGCATCTCTATTTTGAGTGTCTTCAACATAGCTTTCAACAATTGAGTTCGCTATGTATCCCGAAATTAATTTATTATGAATTTCTTCAGACTTATACTTTTTTAATGCCTCTATTTCGCTTTCACTAAAAAATGACATTTTTTCAAGATTTTCCGCCTGTTCTTTCGTTAAAATTCCAAAATCTCCACTAAAGAAAAATTCTTCTTGCAAATTCTTAAACCAAAAAATTTGAGCATTTTCCACATTTTTTGCAAAAGCATTAATCTCGGAAAAATGAGACGATGGTAAAATCACCCTATCGTTTTGATTATGCTTTAAGTGATTGATGATTTCGGGAATTTTGTTATCTTTGATATAATCGTGATGAATAAATTTTACTTTTACATCGTGTTTTATTGCAGATTCTATCAAGCCCTTTAAGAAAATTTCGGTTTCAAAATCAACATCTTTAACAAAATTTGAAACAATAACGATTTTTTCACCCTCCTTATAAGCCATTTTAAGGGCTTGAAACAGGTTTTGCAAACCAATTGAAGAATGTTGAGTTTTTCTATAACTTTGAATTTCCTGCTTTTTAATGCCAGTGAGGAATGGCAAGACGATGAATGTATAATCGTGTTCTGCCTTTTTTTCTAAATTTTCCACAAACAAACTTTCATCATAAAATATAGCACATTCGCTGACTGAAATGATGTTGTCATCATCCAAATCTTCTTCCGTAATTGAATTTGATTCTATTGTCAAAAGGTCAAAGTTAGCCTTTTCTTTTTTAAATGAAAGCTTTTTTGTCGCCCCAAAATAAAAGAAAGCATCATCATTTTGTGTTGCAATTTCGCTAAATCCTTGCAATACTTTTTCACCCCCTGTTGCAAAAACGATGTCTCCTCCCCCAAGCTTTTCAAGAAAATCAAGCCTTACTACATCAATTCCTTCAAAAGATTTTAGCTGTTCTTTGTTGCATTTTGCATATTCTGGAATGAAAACGTCTTCTTTTGTGTAAATCGTCTTTTTGAAGTCAAAACTGGCAAGCCTTACATCATTTGCAACTTTATTAACAACTGAAAGGGCATGATAATAACTTTGAGAATCGGTTTTATCGAGAATGATATGTATGAAATTTTTAAATTTTTCCTGTGCAAGTTCAGTATTTTTGGTTGCTAAACCTCCGTTTTTTCCACTAGGTTCAGGCTTTTTTTCTTCCATTTTGGTTTTCATATTTTAATAAAAAATCTCAAACAATAAAGCAATAGAATTTTTCTTAATACAATAAATAAAAAATTTCAAGTAAAAAAATTATTTAAAAAAACTTGACATTTCAAAATTTTCCTAAAAGAATAGATAGAGTATGCCCCTATGGTGAAATTGGTAGACGCGCTAGACTCAAAATCTGGTAACCTCCGTGGTTGTGATGGTTCGAGTCCGTCTAGGGGCACCATTAATTTTTATTATTTAGATGATAACAATTCTGCCTTTTGTCTTATTTTTGGTTTTTGGCTTCACTTCAATTGTAATAAATAAGAAAAATATACTAAGCTATTTATTTGTTATCTCTTCAAGTTTGGCTTTAATTTGTGGGCTTTATCTTATGTTCACCGTAAAATCAAATATAACTTACGAATTCGGAGGTTTTTCAAAAGAAATTGGAATTGAATATCTAGTTAACCCTTTTAAATTAATGGTTTTGAATACGATTTTATTTGTTATTTTTGCCTTTTCAATTTTTTTCGTTAATTTTGTCAGGAATTTTGAAAAACACTTCAACTTTAGCAACCTGTTTTGCATCATTCAAGTAATGTGCGGTGCTTTAGTTGGCATTATTTTCACAAACGACCTTTTCAATTTTTATATTTTCTTTGAATTGCTCGCAATTTGCTCTTATGTTTTAATTTCTTTTGGAGGGAAAAATTCTTCCTTTGCAAGCTTTAATTACCTTCTTTTAGGGGTTTTTGCATCTGGTTTTTTAGTGCTTGGCATTGGTTTTTTGTACTTTTCCACAGGCTTTTTAAATATAACAAAAATCATTGAATTTTTCGCTCAAAACCCGAAGGACTTAACTCCTGCTTTCATTTTTATTTCAATCGGCTTTTTAATAAAGCTTGGAATTTTCCCATTCTCCTTTTGGGTTGGGCTTGTATATAGACACTTTCCTTCAAGTGTTATACCTCTTTATTCTGGGGTCGTTTCTCTTGCTACTTTATTTGGTTTTTTCAATTTTTTAAGTAGCTTTTTTCTTAATCAAATCGCTTTTTTAAAGCCTTTTGTTATGGTTGTTTCAATTGCTGGAATTTTGGTGTTTTCGGTCTTTAGTTTGATTGAAATAAATGTCAGGAAAATCCTTGCTTATTCAACCATATCTCAAGTTTCATATGCAATTTTCCCAATCTTTTTTGGAGACGCAGAACTTACAAAACTTTCATTTATTCACATTATTTCAAACGGAATTAGTAAATTTGTGCTTTTCATTATCGTTTTTGAGGTTATCAAAGAAAAACTTCCAGTTGTCAGCTGTTTTGATGGGCTTGCCAAAAGGTCTTTTTTCCTTGCTTTTTTCGTGCTTTTCTTCTTTGCAAACATCATTGGGCTTCCAGTCACTCTTGGTTTTTTCACGAAATTTTCAATTATATTAAATCTTTTCAAGCTTGAAGAATACCTTTTTATAATAATAATGCTTGCAGGTGCCGTAATGAATTTTATCTATTTTTGGAAAATCGCAAATAGAATGTTCTTTGCCGAAAGCGAAGAAGGTTTATTGGAAGTTAGCATTTTAACAAAAATCTCAATTTGCCTTGGTGCTTTTGCTGTATTCTTCCTTGTTATTTTCTTAAATAAATTACCCTCTCCTTACCTTGTATGACGAATTTTTTTGATTTAATCTCAAATGCAAAAACAAGACACGATGCTTTAAATGTTAAGTCTGATTTCAATAATTTTTGTGCTTTGCAATTTAAAGAAATGAAATCCTTAAGTATTGAAGAAAAAAAGGCAAAGGGTGAAGAAATTAACAAACTAAAATCTTCCTTTGAAGATATTTTTACACAAAAAATTGCAAACTTAAGAAGAGAAGAAGTTGAAGAAATTTTAACAAAAGAAGGTGTTGATATAAGCCTTTCTTCTTTTTTGCAAAACCCTTCTGGCATCCACCCTGTTTCGTTTGTAATTAAAGAACTTGTTGACATAATGCAGAAATATGGCTTTCAGTTTGTTCAAGGTCCTGAAATTGAAACGAATTATTATAATTTTGATGCCCTAAATATCGCAAAAAACCACCCTGCAAGGGAAATGCACGACACTTTCTATCTCAACTTTCTTGACCCAAACAACGAAAACTTCCTTCTTAGAACACACACTTCCTGCACTCAAATTCGTGGAATGAAGGCGGGAAAGCCACCTTTTGCCCTAATTTCCGCAGGCAGAACTTACAGGTGCGATTTTGACAGAACTCACACACCGATGTTTAACCAGCTTGAATGCCTTTATGTCGCAAAAAATGTCAATATGGGTAATTTACTTTGGATGGTAGAAGCCCTATTTAACGAATTTTTCACAGGAATTGATGTGAAAGTGAGGTTGCGCCCTAGCTTTTTCCCTTTTACAGAACCTTCAGCCGAAGTTGATATAAACATAGGAAAAGGCTTTTTAGAAGTGATGGGTGCGGGAATGGTTCACCCCAACGTTTTGAAAGAATGCGGAATTGACCCAGAGGAATTTTCAGGATTTGCCTTTGGTGTTGGGGTTGAAAGGCTTGCAATGCTTAAATATGGAATGAATGACCTTAGGGACTTCTTCAGTTCTCATAAAAAATGGAACGAATGTTATGGTTTTAAAATTTAGCAACAAGTCAAATAAAAGGCTCGCAAAGGGGGTCTATCTTATTTCTCCTGAAAAAATTTTGCATTTAGAAGAATTTGCACAAACCCTTGAATTTTTGCTTAAATCTTGCCCTATACCCTTTTTTCAGTTAAGGTTGAAAGGACAGGAAATCAAAAACGAAGTCAAAGTTCTAAAAGAAATTTGTGAACAAAACAACACGATTTTTGTAATGAACGATAGCCTTGAGATGGCACAACAATCAAATATTTCCGCCCTTCACATTGGCAAATTTGACGGAGACTTGAAAGAAGTGCGAAAAAAATGGAACGGAATTTTGGGAATTAGCTGTTATAACGACCTTGAAAGAGCTTTTATTGCAGAAGAAAATGGGGCAGACTATGTCTCTTTCGGTGCTTTCTTTCAAAGTAAAACTAAACCTAATGCCACACCTTGCGACATTGAAGTTTTGCACAAGTTTAAGGCAAAAAGCGACCTTCCTGTTTGTGTCATTGGTGGCATAAATTCCTTTAATTCAAAAGGCTTGATTGAAAACGGAGCAGATTTAATCGCCCTTTCATCTGGTGTTTGGGGGCTTTTAAAAAGGGAAAAAATGGCGAATGAGATTTCTTTAATCAATTTGCATTTTAAAAATAATTAAAAATTATTCCCATTCAATCGTTGCTGGCGGTTTTGAAGTAACATCGTAGACAACCCTATTAATTCCCTTAACTTCGTTTGTTATTCGGTTTGAAACTGAGCTTAAAAACTTCATATCAAATGGGTAAAAATCAGCGGACATTCCGTCAATTGAATTCACTGCTCTTATAGCAAGGACATATTCGTAAGTTCTTCCATCACCCATAACACCAACCGTCTTCACTGGAAGCAAAACACAAAAAGCTTGCCAAATTTCATCATAAAGGTTGTGTTTTTTTAGCTCTTCAATATAAATTGCATCAGCTTCTTGCAGGATTTTCACCTTTTCCCTGCTAAATTCACCAAGAATTCTAATTGCAAGCCCTGGTGCTGGGAAGGGATGCTTCATAACTCTGCCTTTTTCAAGCCCAAGTTCAAAGCCCAATTTCCTGACTTCGTCCTTGAATAGGTCTCTCAATGGTTCTAAAAGCGAAAACTTCATTCGCTCAGGAAGACCGCCGACATTGTGATGAGATTTAATCGTTTTTGCACTTCCCCCGCCCGCACTTTCAATTACATCAGGGTATATCGTGCCTTGAACAAGAAATTTCACTCCTTCAATTTTGCTTGCATCTTCCTCAAATGTTTCAATAAAAAGCCTGCCAATTGTCTTTCTTTTGGTTTCAGGGTCGGAAATGCCTTCTAGTGCTGAATAGAATTTTTCGGTCGCATCAACTATAATCGCATTTGGAAAGGCTTTCTGAACTTCCTCTCTTTCACCCTTTCTAACAAAACCCGTGTCAACGAAAATGCAAGTCAAATTACTTCCTATGGCAAGTTCCACTAACTTCCCTGCAACGGCACTATCGACTCCACCACTTAAAGCACAGATAACCTTGCTATTTCCTGCCTTTTCACGGATTTTTGCAATCATTTCTTCCTTGTAATTCTTCATATTCCATGTTTTTTCCGCCCTACAAACATTAAAAAGGAAGTTTTGCAAAATTTGACTGCCAATTTCAGAATGAGTCACCTCTGGGTGAAATTGCACCCCATAAATTTCTTTTGTTTTATGCTTAATTCCTGCAAAAGGGGCATTTTCTGTTGTTGCAATCACTTCAAAATCTTCTGGAATTTTGCTTACGACATCTCCGTGACTCATCCACACTATTCCCCCCTGATTTATCAGTTTATTTTGTGTTTTAACTTCCAAATTTGCCCTTCCGTATTCACGCTTATTTGCCGAAACAACACTTCCGCCAAGTAAAGAGCAGGTGATTTGTTGACCGTAGCAAATTCCCAAAATTGGAACACCTGTCTCAAAAATTCCTTTTTCAATCGTCCTTGAGCCTTCTTCATAAACACTGTCAGGCCCTCCAGAAAAGATTATTCCGCAAGGCTTAATTTCAAAAATTTTCGCAATGACATTATGAGGGGAAACGATGACGGACTGAACCCCCGCCTCACGCACTCTTCTTGCGATTAACTGCATAACTTGAGAGCCAAAATCAACGATTAAAACAACGGACATAAAATTTCAATTTTTAAGTTTTATAAAAGGGATTTTTTATTTATTCAAGAAATTTTTGCGGTTTTTTAAATTATTTTGCCAATCATTTTGCTAATTATATAAAAAGCACTATCTTTATCGGTAGAATTTTAAAATATTATACATCAAGATGATTTTATTAAAATACTTTATATACAACATTCTATTGCTAACCCTCAAAAGAAAGGTTTGATTTTTTTCTATCGCTTGCCAAAAATGTTGTTGAATGGCTTGAATATATTGAAGCCTTCTGTCGTAAAGTTTAATATTTTGATTCTCTTTTATCGTTTTGTAAGAAAGATAAAATGCCATCAAACCCAACCACACTAAAAGCATATTAGTATCTACAACAATGCTAAATTTAGTAAGCTTTATCAATATTATCAAAATCAGGAAGACTATCGTAAAATTTTGCTTGAAATTTTTTTTGAAATCGTAATATAGATTAGAATTGGAGCGGGTAGTGGGAATCGAACCCACATAGCTAGCTTGGAAGGCTAGAACTTTACCACTAAGCTATACCCGCCAAGTGAAGTAAGGATTTTATAAAGTAGCATTTTGCATTTGTCAAGCTTTTTTTAAAATAATTTTAAGAATGTTTAAAATTTCACTACCTAAAATGTTTAAAAGATTAATAAAAATACAGCAAACATTTTGCCGAAAAATCGCCTCATTGATTTTCATCACTTTGGCTCTTTATTATGCTTGCAATTCCTAATTCCAAAGATAAAAAAATAATGACCGATAAAACAATTGAAGACCTCACAATGCCCTGAAACATCATACCAATAGTCATAAAGAAAAAGAAAGTGAAAAAGCATCTCTTCTTAAAATCATCAGTCGTTTTTGAAATTACATAAAAATGAATTAAATAAATTATAAAAGTTTGAGAAAAAGCGGTAAATAAAAAAACATTCATCATCCTTAAATCGCTTTTAAAAAAGTTGAAATCTCTCAAAATTCCTAAAAATCCAAATTGAATTGATATGTTTTTGTTGCCTTTCCGTTTCTTTTCAATCTCAATTGGGTGTGAAAAAATAACATTCCAACTAATACAAGCAATTATAAATAAAGTCCAAATCAAAATTCCAAAATTTACCTCTCCATTAAAAGGCAAACGAATTAAATAGTAAATATAATTGCTCAAATTAGACAAAAGTGCAAAAACGACATATTTGTCATAAACTATCTTTTACTTCTCGCTTCAAGTTCCCCTCTAAAATGGCGAATAAGCCCTTGAATAGGCCAAGCAGCGGCATCCCCAAATGCACAGATGGTGTGCCCTTCTATTTGTTTTGTTAGGTTTAGAAGGCTATCAATTTCGCTCACGGCAAAATCCCCTTTTACCATTCTATCCATAATTTTTGAAATCCAAGAAACACCTTCTCTGCAAGGCGTGCATTGACCGCAACTTTCGTGTTTATAAAACTTAGAAATTCTTGCGATGCAATCAACTATATCAGTCTTCACTCCATTAACTTCTTTAGCGATGACAATCATCCCTCCCGTTCCAAAGCTTGTCCCTTTTGAGCGAGTGCTATCAAAATCCATCAGTAAATCTTGACAAGAAGATGCAGGAATTAAAGGGCAAGAAGATCCCCCCGGAATTAATGCAAGAAGGTTTTCCCAGCCCCCAATAACACCGCCTGCATATTCTTCAATGATGGTTTTAAAAGGAATTGACATTTTTTCTTCAACGACACAAGGGTGATTTACATGCCCTGAAATTGCAAAAACCTTAGTCCCGTGATTATTCGGCGCACCAAAGCCTTTAAACCATTCCACTCCACGGCGAATTATGGTTGGCACAACAGCGATGCTTTCCACATTATTCACAACCGTAGGGCATCCATAAAGCCCAACAAGAGCAGGAAAAGGCGGTTTTAAGCGAGGTTGCCCCTTGTTTCCTTCAATGCTTTCAAGCATTGCGGTTTCTTCCCCACAAATGTAAGCCCCAGCCCCTCTGTGAACGGAAACATCAACATCCCAACCACTTCCGCAGGCATTTTTGCCTAATTTCCCCATTTTGTAAGCTTCTTTGATGGCATCTTCAAGCACCATAGCTTCGTTATAATATTCCCCTCTAATATAAATATAGCACCTTTTTGCCCCAATTGCATAGCTTGCAACGACAATTCCTTCAAGCAATTTGAATGGCTCGTGCCTTAGGATTTCTCTATCTTTGCACGTCCCTGGTTCACTTTCGTCAGCATTGACAACCAAGTAATGAGGTTTGCCAGAAGTTTCAGGGTTTGGCACAAAGCTCCATTTTAAGCCTGTTGCAAAGCCGGCTCCCCCCCTTCCACGAAGACCAGATGCTTTAACCATTTCAATAATTTCCTTGCGTCCTTTAGCGATGATTTCTGCTATTCCTGAAAAATCCCCCCTTTTGATTGCAGAGTTGATTTCAACAGGTTCGTGTCCATATAAATTTTGAAAGATTCTGTCTTCTTGTTTTAAAAGTTCCGCCATATAGCTTTAAAAATAGCTTAAAATATCATAATAACTATTTCTAAAAAAATTAAAAATCAAGCATAAAATGAGAAATTTTTAAAAAAAGCAAAGATGGGAAAATTTACTTAAAAAAGTTGAAAAATAAATTTTCTGCATTTATGATATATCTATATTGCAAAAATTATAATTATGACAAAGACTGGAGAGATTAATTTGGAAAGAGTAGAGGTGGAAAAAATGAATGAAATATTTGAAAAATTGAAATTTGAGGGTGGAAAATTAATTAATGAGCAGGGAGAGGAAATAAAGCAATTTAAACTTAAAGCAAAAACCTTTCTAAAGATAGAAAATAATAAAATTATCGTTAAAAATAACAAAAAAACATATCTAAAAGAACAAATTTTTCAAACAAATAAAGATATTACTTATATAGTGGTGAATTTAATCATCTTAATTTGCAAAAAAACAAATAAAGATATAGCAGAAAATCTTGGTATAACACAGGAAAATTTAAAATTAATTGCCTCACAAGGTTATTTTGTTTTTGATAAAGATTCAAAAGTAAGTGATGCATTGTTGAACTCTATCTCAAATTTAAGCGACGAAGAGCAGGGAAAAATTTTAGCTCAAATAAAAGATAAAAAATTTACAGGAAAAGACTTTATAGATTATTTTCCAAATCTCACATTAGAAGAGATTGAGGAAATTGGCAACAATATAAAACCTAAAGATGTTGAAACATTAGAAGAGAATAAGGAAACTGACAACAATATAAAACCCGAAGATGTTGAAAAAATTAAGAATATAATTAAGAAT
>CAZFPN010000002.1:29165-30340 GCA_964521015.1 uncultured Rickettsiales bacterium
AAGCTCAATGGAAATAAGGCGACATTCATCAAAATTTTGCCCGCATTATTTGGCTTTTCCATAGCTTCTTCGTATCTTTTAGCATCAAAGCATTCTCCCTTTTGATTGCAAAATTCTATTTTAGATATATAATCAAGGTTTGCCCTTCCAAGCTCTAAAATTACTATTGAATGTTCGTGAGTTGCCATTTCAAGCCTATAATCTTTATTGCAAGCTGTCAAAATAAAACACAAAAGCCAGATTTTATTCCACCAATTTGCCATTTTCAAAGTAAAGCTTGCCATTTTCAGTTGCAATTCCGTTCACAAATTCGCCTTCATACTTAACATTGCCATTTTCGTAGTAAGATTTGCCAGTTCCGTGAGGAATGCCATCTTTCCAACTTCCTTCATAAAGCACACTGCCATTTTCGTTATAAAATATGCCGTTTCCTTCAGGTTTTTCACCATTCAAATCACCTTTATATTTTAGCTTTCCATTTTTGTAATAAAGTATATCTTTTTCAGGCTTTATTTCAGTGAAATTCCCGCTTTTAGCCTTCACACTTGCAAAAAACAGCAAGAAAAACAGCAAGATGATTTTAGGCATAAAATTGCAAATATAATATAATTTGATATTTCATCAGAATTAAATGTCAAGATTAAATGTCAAGAATAAAGAATTCAAAAATTTGCCAAAATAAACTTGACATCGCATTTTAAATGCAATAATTAAGCTTTAAAATCATTTATTGTTATGCAAATTATTTCAGGCAAATTAAAAGGGTTGGTTGTGGAAAGTTCCCCAAAGCAAAAGCAAGATAAAGACTTAAGACCAACAACATCTTATTCTAAGCAAGTCCTTTTTAACTTACTTAACAATAACCCAGTTGTAGGGGTTGAAATTGAAGGAAAAACAATAATGGATGGCTTCGCTGGCACTGGTGCCGTTGGTTTTGAATTTTTTTCTCGTGGTGCAAGCCACATCACATTCGTTGAGGCAAATGAAGAAAGCCTTCGTCAATTAAGGCTTAATTCCGCTAAACTTGGGGTTTCGGCTGATTTTATTTTTGCCTTTCTTCCTAAAAATGAAAAAATCAAGCATAAATTTGATATAATCTTCATAGACCCACCATACAATGACGGCAAGGGAAAAATCGTCCAAACAATCAAAAATTTACTCAAAGATAACCTTGC
>CAZFPN010000003.1:0-17382 GCA_964521015.1 uncultured Rickettsiales bacterium
GAAAGACCAACTGATGCTTTATCTAAAGTTTGCCAAGTTTTATCACCCCTAAAATACTGAGTATCGTTCCCCCCCTCAAGTAAATCAATTTTACGAAGAGCTTTAGGAAATTCTACAATTAAATCTTTAACTTCAATTGCAATTGTTTCAACAAAAATTTCCCCATTTTGATTAGAAAGTTGATAAAATCTATCATTTGCTTCGCACTTGACTTTAAAATTTTGCATTTCTATATCTTGAAATGCAGGACTTCTTCTAAAAATTGTCTCATCAAAAGCAACCCAAAAACCTTGCATTGTTCTATCTTGCATTCCATCAAGCAAAAACTCGTAACCTTCTGAAAATGTATGGCTCGTGCTTTTATAAAATCCATCTCCTAAATCTTGATATGTAAATGGATTTGCAGGAGTGCTAATTATAATACTTTTTGCAGAAACTATTCCACTTTCACTACCAGTAACGAAATCGTTTAAGTTTCGTGCAAAATCGTTTGAATTTCTAAAATTTGTCATAGTTTTATTAAATAATTCTGTAAGTTTTTAAGTTGTTATCATAGTATAATCTTAACGATTCACCACTTCTTAGTGAACGAAATTTCCACACTGAACCATTATCTTCGGAAGATTCAGGGGAATTGTTAAAGGCCTTATGTCTAACTAAAATATTTCTCAGACTTCTTTCGGAGTTTCTAATTTCTAAAATATCTCCATTAAAATAATTTCCAACAGCTTCATCTGTGTTAAAGTTTAAAATATTTCCTATAGAATCTTGAATTAATGAACCATCAACTTCAATATTAACATTTACATCCTTGCTCCATAAAATTGGTAAATCAAAATTAACATCATCTGTTTTTGTTTCATCTGTTAATAGAAATTCATATTTATAAAGAAGTGGCATTCCTTTTGTTAAATTATCATCTGGAATGTTTCCATTGCCATTTTCACTGAATGTTTGACTTTCTACATCGTAAGAAAGCATCTTATCCGTATAAAGTGTTACGGAATTTTGTTTATTATTCTTAATATATTCCGCAATTGTTTGAAGCCCTCCGCTTGATAAGTTTGCAAAAGCATTTTTATCAACCTTTAAATCAAGTGCATTTTGTGTTGCAATTGAAATAGGTTTATTTGCATCACTCGTGTTATTAACTTGGTCAAGGCCAACATCCGATTTAGTTATACTTACAGCTCCAACCTTTCCATTAACAGAAGTTACACTTTCTGTATTATCTACTTTATCCCAAGTTGTCCCATTATAGACTATCCAATCGCCCACTTTCCAACTAGAAATACCATCAACCGAAGTTGTTCCATTTACTGAAACTTTGTAATAATATCCATTCTTAGAATTTGCAACAGGCATTGCAGGAATGTTTGCTTCAGCATTCCATAAGCCTTTATATGTTAAGCCACCTAAGAATGTGTTGTTAGGTGTTTCTGTATATTTAATAATGTAATTAACTGCAATGTTTTTAGGTCTCGTTTCCGTTCCACCTACATTAGAAGTGCAAAACACTCTTTCACTTCCATCAGCTAAACTATCGGCTGCTCCACTAGATACATAATCTATACCTTTCCAATTTAAATCCCTTGATAATCCGGGAGACGGAATTGTGGTATTAAAATTAGGCATCTCGTTCATAAATGGACTATAATGATTATGCTCTTTAAAATCATCCATTTGAACACTTCCAAGAGTTCTTCCAGAATCTATTCCACCCAGACCTCTCAAGAAATAACCTCTAAAATCAGGAACCCTAAAGTTTAAATCACTTTCACCTGTGTGATAAAACAAAGCAGTATGGCTTACATCCGTTGTATCAAGATTGTTATCAACGGCAAAATTCCATAATGCTTGATAATTTTCTTTCAAATAAGTTCCACCATCAAGCATTAAATAACCATTAGGGGCAATGCTTCCATAATAAGTTTTAATCGTTCCTATTTCGTCAGCACTTTCAACCGTTATCTCAGCACTTAAACCTTCCGTTATAATGCTTTCAATTCTTATCTTATCTCCATTTTGAGTAAGTGTAATGTTTTCACCTGCTTCCAAAATTCTTTCAAGACCAATGTTAAATGGGTCAATCTTAAAATCACTATCAAGACCAACATAGCCACCAGCTTGATTTTTCTTAGAAATATCTTCTTTTAAATCAAGTGCGCTTTGTGTTGCAGTTGAAATAGGTTTGCTTAAATCACTTGTATTATCAACACTAGAAAGACCAACAGATGCTTTATCTAAATTAGTCCAAGTTTTGTCTCCCCTATAATATTGAGATATTTCCCCTTTAGGTATAACATTTTCTTTTTCAGCCAATTTTGCATTTACATATTCCTGTTCATTTCTATTTTCAATACTATCTTCCTCAATATAAATAACACATTCGTCGCTATCAGAAATTGAAACTCCTTGATTTTCTTGTAAATAGAAAACAAATGTTTTGGTGCCAGTCGCTACTATGGAAGAAGCATTATCTGAGCAAGAAAGTCCCATTCCTATCATTGTGCTATTGACAGTTCCTCCTGCTGGCCTTAAAACTATTTCATCATTCCAATTTGTTGCAGGATTATTAGTAAATTTACGCACACAAACAGAAGAAGGGAGTGTTGGAATTGGAGCATCTGTATATAAAAGATTTAAACCATTTCCTGAAAATGTAATTACTTCAGGGCTTCCATAAATATTTTGACTACAATCAAAATCTTTTTCTAAAGACCAAACTCCAAGATTTTGCCTTTTATAAATTGCAATTTTTTGAGTTGTTGGAATGTAAAATGCCACTCTGCTTCCATCTTTTGAAACACATAATTTATTTGATGCATTTTGGAAAATGACATTTTCAGTTATATTGCCATTTGTGTTTTTTTCGCATACTTTAATGTCATTACTATTATTAATACATTTTACTATAATATTTCCATCGCCTGATATAGGGTTTGATTTTGAATCTATATTGCCTTCCATATTAATTGTTTCAGCAATTTCCCAAGCATCATTAACGGAATTGTATTGATAAACAAAAAGGTTACCAAGTGTATCCCCTATGAAAAGTTTTTCGTTATTTAGAAATTTTACAAAATTACCAAAACCAAGGTAGCTAGAAATTAATTTAACAGGTTGGCCAACAAAGTTTATATCTTGATTAGCGGTTGAAGCTTTAATAATTCTAACTTCACCATTTCCTGTTGTTGTTCCAAATGCTGGGTCTGGTCTTCCAACTGCAATCAAAGTTCCATCGTTGGAAATTGCAATATACTTACCTGGAACACTGCTGATGCTATCTTTTGTATTGTAAGCAAAATTATTCTTTTTCTTTAAAATATTAACACGAGATTGCCAGCTAACCATTACAGCCACAATAGAGCCATCGGCAGATGTTGCATTTGAAGTGGCCGAAGTTGTTGAATTTCCATCTATTCCAATAACTTGACTGTAATTTTGAACTAAAAAGCCTAACTTTATTTTATTTGAAGGCGATTCTATCGTGTCAAAAGAATAAAAGCTTGAGCTAGAATTGAAATTTGCACTTAAGTATAATTCTGGCAAATATGTAAAGCTGTTATCATTGTATCTAAAGTTAAAAATCGCATTTTGGTCTCCCGTTAAACCTTCACATTTCACGCTATAGTAAATTTTATATTTTTTATCAGATGGAAGTGTTATAATGTTGTTTTCAAGTGTTACTTGACCCGAACCTTCAACAATTTCTAAAGGTATATCCTGCTCTATATTTAAGTTATTAAAAGGAAGGATTTTTATTTTAGACCAAACTCCAAATTTGTCTCTCAATTTATTACGCGAAACATTTACCCATTTTGAATTAACATCGTCATACCAAATCAAATCTTGTTTCACTGGATCTATTATGTTAGTATTTGAAATAGATTCTAAATTTAATTCCTGCCAAGTTTTATCTCCTCTGTAATATTGAGATGTTGTTCCTGCAACAATAGTGTTTTCTTTATCGCTTTCAATATTAGTTATTCTTTGTTCTTGCAATAAGTTTAAACTTTTTTGGTCATTTAATCCATGAATTGTTTGAGATAAAACTAAATCACTATCATTTTCAATAGGGTTTTCAGCGGAAGATAAGAATCTTAATTTTAATTCATTAATTACATTCCCATTATTATCTGTAATTTGAAATAATGGTTTTGTGTCATCTATAATATAGTTTGCTTTATAACTTTTTACAAAAATATTTGAAGGAATTGGGTCAAGTTCATAATCAGCATTAGGAAGACCAATAGCATTCATAACGCTTATTATTGCCCCATCTTGATATTCATCAGTTAAAGATGATCTTGAACTCACCTCAATCGTATTATCCTTCAAATCCCACTGAGGGATACCACTTGCATCTTCCCCTACATAAATCCAAAGTTCGTCTTCGAATAAAATTTGCGAACCTATGCCATAATAATTTGCATTGTTATATAAAGGGTTTTCATTTGGGTTTTCATTTTTTACAATAGGATTTTTACTTCCTAAAGGATAATAAGAAACTTTACCAGATAATGCAAGGCTTTGAAGTGTGTCTCCTGCATTTGAAGTAAAGCTTTCTAAAACAATAACTGTTTCATTTGTTAAATTGTTAGAAATAATTTGCCCTGCTAAATATTCACTTCCGTTTGAAATCCAGTTGTTAAATGTTCTGGAGGCAATTGAATCTAATTTTATTTTATCGGCTTTTCTATCTAAAGCTGTTTGTAAGTCAGTTTGATTTGCCAACGTTCCAGTTATACTTCCCCAAGTATTATTGTCTGTGATATCTTGTATAATGCTTGCCAACAGCAAATTTTCAATACTTACATTTGAATTAGAGATAAAATTTGAAAGAATTTTATAACTTTTTCCATTATATATAAAAATTTGATTTTGTCTGTAAAATTGACCATTTTCAACCCATGTTACAACTAAATTAGATACCGAAATTTGACCATCAATACCTTGTCCATTATTTCCAAAAATTATCAAGTTATCATCAATTGCCCCAATAACTTTCTCCATTTTATTGGAATTTAGACTTGAAATTGTTGAAGTCAAAAAATTTTTTGAAATTCCGCTATCTTGATTATTTATTAATGCTATAGCATCTTGCGAAGAAGTGTTAATGATTTTGTTAATCTTTCCATCTAAAGCTGTTTTTAAATCAGTTTGATTTTCTATATCTCCAGTTATACTTCCCCAAGAAGAAGAATTACTTCCACCACCTGTACTTTCAATTCTTATTTTATTTCCATTTGGAGTAAGTGTTACATTGTTTCCTGCTTCTAATAATCTATCTATTCCTATTTGAGATTCATTTATTTTAGAATTAGAATCAAGACCAACATAACCACTAGCTTGATTTTTGTTAGAAGTATCTTCTTTTGAATTTAAACTACTATCAACTTCTGTTTTAGTATAAACATCATTTGCATTTGCTTTTAAGTTTAAGACATTTTGTGTTGCAGTTGAAATGGGAAGATTAGTAAGTGTAGTTTTAGCTTTAGAATTATTATTAGCACTATCTTCAATTAAAATAATATCATTTGCAATAGGTGTTGATTTGTTTGCAAAGCTATCAAAATCACCAGCACTTCTTTTTAATTGTGCATCATTTGTAACATTTGGAAGTCCAACATCGGTTTGAGTAATGCTAACAACCCCAACTTGTCCATTGACAGAACTTATATTGTCAGTATTATCTATTTTGTCCCAAGTTGAACCGTTATAAATAATCCAATCTCCTACTTTCCATTCATTATTACCATTAATACTTGTACTTCCTGCAACTGAAACTTTATAATAATACCCACTTACTGAAGTAGAATTGGGTAATATTGGAGTGTTCGTTGAGGCATTCCAAACACCTTTATAAGAAAGCCCTCCTGCACTTGCAACACTTGGACTAGATGTAGCTTTAATAATATAGTTAACAGCAATATTTTTAGGTCTAGTTTCTGCTCCACCTTTTAAACCTGATGAAACGCTACCATATGAAGTAATGCCCTCGTCATTTCCATAAGACTCCATGAGACTTTGACTATTTGTATTCCCCCAAGTATCTACGGGTAATTCGTGGCTGTGTGCTTTAAATTCATCATCTTGCGTACTTCCCATACTTCTAAAATAATCCGGATCCACACCACCTTTTCCTCTTAAAAAATATCCCCCAAAATCAGGAACTCTAAAATAACCTGAGTAATAATCATGATAAAATAGACCTTTTTGATTTATATCGGTTGTTGTTAAACCTTGAGATGCAGCAAAATTCCATAAATCTTGGTAGCTTGTTTTTACATAATATGAACCATTTAAAATCAGGAATCCTTCTGGAGCAGTTGAACCATAATAAGCTTTAATTGTTCCAATTGCCTCATTACTTCCAGATGAAACACTGCTAATAATTGCCCTATTATTTCCATCTGCATTTATTGTAATTCCATTTCCTGCAACCAGCAAAGAATCTATACCAATTTGAGATTTAGCAATTTTTGTATTTGCATCAAGCCCTGCATATCCATTTGCAACATTTTTATTTGCTCTATTTTCTTTTAAATTCAAAGCAGTTTGTGCATCATTTGAAATAGGCTTATTTATATCGCTAGTATTGTCAATATTTGAAAGCCCGACTGACACTTTGTCTAAAGTTTGCCAAGTTTTATCACCTCTGTAATATTGAGATGTCGTCCCCGCTGTAATGGTGTTTTCTTTAGTATTAAGAGCTGTTATATTGGCTTTTAAATCCAATACTGCTTGAGTGGCACTTGAAATAGGCTTATTTAAGTCGCTGGTGTTGTCAACATTATTAAGACCAACATCATTTTTATCTAATGTAACTACACCTGTTTTCCCAGCCACAGAAGAAACACTCTCAGTATTATCTATTTTATCCCAAGTTGTGCCATTATAAATTAAATTATCACCAACTCCCCAATTTCCATTGCCATCTAGGATTGTATTTCCTGCAACTGAAACCTTATATAAATCTCCATTTTGTGAATTTGCATTAGGTAAAGTTGGCGTGTTAGTTGCAGCATCCCAACTTCCAGCATAATTAACACCAGAAATATTCAAGTTTACACTTGGCACTTTACCATTTGTATCAAGCTTTAAAAGTTGATTACTTCCATTAAATGTATTGCCTTGTAAAGTAACATCATTTGAAAGAATATTGTTTGAAATTTTTCCATCCAATTCAATTCCTGCATAACCACCAGCTTGATTTTTTTTAGAAACATCTTCCTTTAAGTCCAAAGCTGTTTGTGTTGCGGTTGAAATAGGTTTGTCTAGGTCATTAGTATTATCAATATTGGAAAAATTATTGACAACGCTTTCAATGTTATCTAGTTTTAGCTTATCTTCTTTTGACATTAGACCATCTATGCTATGATTTACTTTTCCTGAATTTGGAAAACTATCTAAAGTGCTAACTCCAACATGTAATGAATTTGGTAAAAATTTTATTTTTGACTTCATTTGAGAATTGCAATCTATATCAGAATTTAAATTCGTTACACAATTATCAAATAGAATATCATAAAATATTGTTGGAATTGATAAACTTTCATTAATAAGAGAATTTCTTATAACAATCGCATTTGCTGTTTCAATCTTTATGGCACAATTTGTCAGAATAGCATTTTCTATAATCAATTCATGAGACCCAACTGATGGAATATTGAAAATAATTGTAGAATTTAAAAATTTTATAGAATCTGAAAAACCTGATTTTAATTTTGAAACTGATTTTAAGCCTACAATATTAACTTCTTTTTCTACAGTTATCTCCTCCTCTTCAACTAATAGATTTTCAACATAAATAATTGCACCATTTGTTGCATCACTTAAAGCTGATTGAAGAGTTTTTTTTCTTTTGTAATAACTCCCAGAATTATCATCATCTCCATTTAGCCCATCAACATAAATTATATTTTCTGCAACTAAATCTAAATCAACCTTTTCATTAAGAGCTAATTGTGTTGTATTTGAAATAGGAAGATTTTTCAACTTTAAACTGACTTTTTGTTCTAGATTATCGCTATCCTCAATTAACATAATGTCATCAGGTTTAGGAAGTGTTTTTTCTGTAAATGTCGCAAAATCACCACTATTTCTTTTTAATTGTGGGTCATTTGTTAAGTTTGAAAGACCAACTGATGCTTTATCTAAAGTTTGCCAAGTTTTATCACCCCTAAAATACTGAGTATCGTTCCCCCCCTCAAGTAAATCAATTTTACGAAGAGCTTTAGGAAATTCTACAATTAAATCTTTAACTTCAATTGCAATTGTTTCAACAAAAATTTCCCCATTTTGATTAGAAAGTTGATAAAATCTATCATTTGCTTCGCACTTGACTTTAAAATTTTGCATTTCTATATCTTGAAATGCAGGACTTCTTCTAAAAATTGTCTCATCAAAAGCAACCCAAAAACCTTGCATTGTTCTATCTTGCATTCCATCAAGCAAAAACTCGTAACCTTCTGAAAATGTATGGCTCGTGCTTTTATAAAATCCATCTCCTAAATCTTGATATGTAAATGGATTTGCAGGAGTGCTAATTATAATACTTTTTGCAGAAACTATTCCACTTTCACTACCAGTAACGAAATCGTTTAAGTTTCGTGCAAAATCGTTTGAATTTCTAAAATTTGTCATAGTTTTATTAAATAATTCTGTAAGTTTTTAAGTTGTTATCATAGTATAATCTTAACGATTCACCACTTCTTAGTGAACGAAATTTCCACACTGAACCATTATCTTCGGAAGATTCAGGGGAATTGTTAAAGGCCTTATGTCTAACTAAAATATTTCTCAGACTTCTTTCGGAGTTTCTAATTTCTAAAATATCTCCATTAAAATAATTTCCAACAGCTTCATCTGTGTTAAAGTTTAAAATATTTCCTATAGAATCTTGAATTAATGAACCATCAACTTCAATATTAACATTTACATCCTTGCTCCATAAAATTGGTAAATCAAAATTAACATCATCTGTTTTTGTTTCATCTGTTAATAGAAATTCATATTTATAAAGAAGTGGCATTCCTTTTGTTAAATTATCATCTGGAATGTTTCCATTGCCATTTTCACTGAATGTTTGACTTTCTACATCGTAAGAAAGCATCTTATCCGTATAAAGTGTTACGGAATTTTGTTTATTATTCTTAATATATTCCGCAATTGTTTGAAGCCCTCCGCTTGATAAGTTTGCAAAAGCATTTTTATCAACCTTTAAATCAAGTGCATTTTGTGTTGCAATTGAAATAGGTTTATTTGCATCACTCGTGTTATTAACTTGGTCAAGGCCAACATCCGATTTAGTTATACTTACAGCTCCAACCTTTCCATTAACAGAAGTTACACTTTCTGTATTATCTACTTTATCCCAAGTTGTCCCATTATAGACTATCCAATCGCCCACTTTCCAACTAGAAATACCATCAACCGAAGTTGTTCCATTTACTGAAACTTTGTAATAATATCCATTCTTAGAATTTGCAACAGGCATTGCAGGAATGTTTGCTTCAGCATTCCATAAGCCTTTATATGTTAAGCCACCTAAGAATGTGTTGTTAGGTGTTTCTGTATATTTAATAATGTAATTAACTGCAATGTTTTTAGGTCTCGTTTCCGTTCCACCTACATTAGAAGTGCAAAACACTCTTTCACTTCCATCAGCTAAACTATCGGCTGCTCCACTAGATACATAATCTATACCTTTCCAATTTAAATCCCTTGATAATCCGGGAGACGGAATTGTGGTATTAAAATTAGGCATCTCGTTCATAAATGGACTATAATGATTATGCTCTTTAAAATCATCCATTTGAACACTTCCAAGAGTTCTTCCAGAATCTATTCCACCCAGACCTCTCAAGAAATAACCTCTAAAATCAGGAACCCTAAAGTTTAAATCACTTTCACCTGTGTGATAAAACAAAGCAGTATGGCTTACATCCGTTGTATCAAGATTGTTATCAACGGCAAAATTCCATAATGCTTGATAATTTTCTTTCAAATAAGTTCCACCATCAAGCATTAAATAACCATTAGGGGCAATGCTTCCATAATAAGTTTTAATCGTTCCTATTTCGTCAGCACTTTCAACCGTTATCTCAGCACTTAAACCTTCCGTTATAATGCTTTCAATTCTTATCTTATCTCCATTTTGAGTAAGTGTAATGTTTTCACCTGCTTCCAAAATTCTTTCAAGACCAATGTTAAATGGGTCAATCTTAAAATCACTATCAAGACCAACATAGCCACCAGCTTGATTTTTCTTAGAAATATCTTCTTTTAAATCAAGTGCGCTTTGTGTTGCAGTTGAAATAGGTTTGCTTAAATCACTTGTATTATCAACACTAGAAAGACCAACAGATGCTTTATCTAAATTAGTCCAAGTTTTGTCTCCCCTATAATATTGAGATATTTCCCCTTTAGGTATAACATTTTCTTTTTCAGCCAATTTTGCATTTACATATTCCTGTTCATTTCTATTTTCAATACTATCTTCCTCAATATAAATAACACATTCGTCGCTATCAGAAATTGAAACTCCTTGATTTTCTTGTAAATAGAAAACAAATGTTTTGGTGCCAGTCGCTACTATGGAAGAAGCATTATCTGAGCAAGAAAGTCCCATTCCTATCATTGTGCTATTGACAGTTCCTCCTGCTGGCCTTAAAACTATTTCATCATTCCAATTTGTTGCAGGATTATTAGTAAATTTACGCACACAAACAGAAGAAGGGAGTGTTGGAATTGGAGCATCTGTATATAAAAGATTTAAACCATTTCCTGAAAATGTAATTACTTCAGGGCTTCCATAAATATTTTGACTACAATCAAAATCTTTTTCTAAAGACCAAACTCCAAGATTTTGCCTTTTATAAATTGCAATTTTTTGAGTTGTTGGAATGTAAAATGCCACTCTGCTTCCATCTTTTGAAACACATAATTTATTTGATGCATTTTGGAAAATGACATTTTCAGTTATATTGCCATTTGTGTTTTTTTCGCATACTTTAATGTCATTACTATTATTAATACATTTTACTATAATATTTCCATCGCCTGATATAGGGTTTGATTTTGAATCTATATTGCCTTCCATATTAATTGTTTCAGCAATTTCCCAAGCATCATTAACGGAATTGTATTGATAAACAAAAAGGTTACCAAGTGTATCCCCTATGAAAAGTTTTTCGTTATTTAGAAATTTTACAAAATTACCAAAACCAAGGTAGCTAGAAATTAATTTAACAGGTTGGCCAACAAAGTTTATATCTTGATTAGCGGTTGAAGCTTTAATAATTCTAACTTCACCATTTCCTGTTGTTGTTCCAAATGCTGGGTCTGGTCTTCCAACTGCAATCAAAGTTCCATCGTTGGAAATTGCAATATACTTACCTGGAACACTGCTGATGCTATCTTTTGTATTGTAAGCAAAATTATTCTTTTTCTTTAAAATATTAACACGAGATTGCCAGCTAACCATTACAGCCACAATAGAGCCATCGGCAGATGTTGCATTTGAAGTGGCCGAAGTTGTTGAATTTCCATCTATTCCAATAACTTGACTGTAATTTTGAACTAAAAAGCCTAACTTTATTTTATTTGAAGGCGATTCTATCGTGTCAAAAGAATAAAAGCTTGAGCTAGAATTGAAATTTGCACTTAAGTATAATTCTGGCAAATATGTAAAGCTGTTATCATTGTATCTAAAGTTAAAAATCGCATTTTGGTCTCCCGTTAAACCTTCACATTTCACGCTATAGTAAATTTTATATTTTTTATCAGATGGAAGTGTTATAATGTTGTTTTCAAGTGTTACTTGACCCGAACCTTCAACAATTTCTAAAGGTATATCCTGCTCTATATTTAAGTTATTAAAAGGAAGGATTTTTATTTTAGACCAAACTCCAAATTTGTCTCTCAATTTATTACGCGAAACATTTACCCATTTTGAATTAACATCGTCATACCAAATCAAATCTTGTTTCACTGGATCTATTATGTTAGTATTTGAAATAGATTCTAAATTTAATTCCTGCCAAGTTTTATCTCCTCTGTAATATTGAGATGTTGTTCCTGCAACAATAGTGTTTTCTTTATCGCTTTCAATATTAGTTATTCTTTGTTCTTGCAATAAGTTTAAACTTTTTTGGTCATTTAATCCATGAATTGTTTGAGATAAAACTAAATCACTATCATTTTCAATAGGGTTTTCAGCGGAAGATAAGAATCTTAATTTTAATTCATTAATTACATTCCCATTATTATCTGTAATTTGAAATAATGGTTTTGTGTCATCTATAATATAGTTTGCTTTATAACTTTTTACAAAAATATTTGAAGGAATTGGGTCAAGTTCATAATCAGCATTAGGAAGACCAATAGCATTCATAACGCTTATTATTGCCCCATCTTGATATTCATCAGTTAAAGATGATCTTGAACTCACCTCAATCGTATTATCCTTCAAATCCCACTGAGGGATACCACTTGCATCTTCCCCTACATAAATCCAAAGTTCGTCTTCGAATAAAATTTGCGAACCTATGCCATAATAATTTGCATTGTTATATAAAGGGTTTTCATTTGGGTTTTCATTTTTTACAATAGGATTTTTACTTCCTAAAGGATAATAAGAAACTTTACCAGATAATGCAAGGCTTTGAAGTGTGTCTCCTGCATTTGAAGTAAAGCTTTCTAAAACAATAACTGTTTCATTTGTTAAATTGTTAGAAATAATTTGCCCTGCTAAATATTCACTTCCGTTTGAAATCCAGTTGTTAAATGTTCTGGAGGCAATTGAATCTAATTTTATTTTATCGGCTTTTCTATCTAAAGCTGTTTGTAAGTCAGTTTGATTTGCCAACGTTCCAGTTATACTTCCCCAAGTATTATTGTCTGTGATATCTTGTATAATGCTTGCCAACAGCAAATTTTCAATACTTACATTTGAATTAGAGATAAAATTTGAAAGAATTTTATAACTTTTTCCATTATATATAAAAATTTGATTTTGTCTGTAAAATTGACCATTTTCAACCCATGTTACAACTAAATTAGATACCGAAATTTGACCATCAATACCTTGTCCATTATTTCCAAAAATTATCAAGTTATCATCAATTGCCCCAATAACTTTCTCCATTTTATTGGAATTTAGACTTGAAATTGTTGAAGTCAAAAAATTTTTTGAAATTCCGCTATCTTGATTATTTATTAATGCTATAGCATCTTGCGAAGAAGTGTTAATGATTTTGTTAATCTTTCCATCTAAAGCTGTTTTTAAATCAGTTTGATTTTCTATATCTCCAGTTATACTTCCCCAAGAAGAAGAATTACTTCCACCACCTGTACTTTCAATTCTTATTTTATTTCCATTTGGAGTAAGTGTTACATTGTTTCCTGCTTCTAATAATCTATCTATTCCTATTTGAGATTCATTTATTTTAGAATTAGAATCAAGACCAACATAACCACTAGCTTGATTTTTGTTAGAAGTATCTTCTTTTGAATTTAAACTACTATCAACTTCTGTTTTAGTATAAACATCATTTGCATTTGCTTTTAAGTTTAAGACATTTTGTGTTGCAGTTGAAATGGGAAGATTAGTAAGTGTAGTTTTAGCTTTAGAATTATTATTAGCACTATCTTCAATTAAAATAATATCATTTGCAATAGGTGTTGATTTGTTTGCAAAGCTATCAAAATCACCAGCACTTCTTTTTAATTGTGCATCATTTGTAACATTTGGAAGTCCAACATCGGAATTTGTCAAAACAACTGCCCCTTTTTTACCATTAACTGAAGTTACTTCTCCCGTTGCTCCTCCTGTTTGAGTGAGCAATTTATATAATGCTTTATTTCCTGTTATTAGTGTCATATTAAAATTAATTTTTTACTGTTTTTTTTAGTAAGAACCTTCGGGTATTATGTCGAAAATTTTATATTCCACAAAAATCAAGTGTCCTGATGACAAACCTTCAACTTTAATGGTTAAATTTGCACAAAATCTGCTTAATACATCACTCATTGGCTCTGTGCAGTTTGCAAATAATGTGTCTGGAATTGCTTTTCCAGTAAAATCTATACTTGAAAATATACTATATTTAGTCCCATTTGGAATTGCCCCGTCTATCCCAGAACCATAAATACTAAATGGTTTATAATAATTATTATTTGTTTTAAAAATGTTAAATGTACCATTTGTTGAAATTTTGTAAATCTGCATTGACATAAGAAAATTTTTACTTTTTAATGAAACATAATTAATAAAAAAAATCATTTTTGTAAGCAAATTTTTATTTTTAATTGAATTTTTTAATATTTAAGCGAATTAAGAAATTTCACTTGACTTTTTATTAATTTGATTTAAAATATACTAAATTAGTATGGATAAAAATAAAAATGAGTATATATTATATAACAGGACTTTCGTGCAACAATTGTGTTAAAAAAATTACAGATGCACTATTAAATGAATTTGTAAAAGTTCACATAGATTTAAAAACGGGAATGCTAGAAATTGAAGGTAATGGAGCAGAAGATTTTGAAAGAATAAGATATTTGATAAAAAGAGTAGGAAGGAAATACGATGCTTCAACACAACCTTTAACATTAAACACTCAAGAAGTTAAAATTGAAAGAAAAGGAAGTTGGTATGTTTGCTTTATGGGTTGCTTTGAAGGTCAAGAAAATGCTGGCACTTGTCCTGTTTGCGGAATGGCACTTGAACCAGAAGACCCAACACTGGAAATGGATAATTCAGAGCTTAACGAAATGAATTTCAAATTTTGGATTTCTTTGATATTTTCAGTCCCGCTTTTAGTTATTAATATGGGTATGCATTTTTTTGGAATACCTGTTATTGAAAATCACACAGCATTCAATTGGTTTCAATTTTTCCTTGCAACACCTGTGGTTTTATGGTGTGGTTTTGTGTTTTTTAAAAGAGGTTTAGATTTTTTCAAAAATCGACGACTTAACATGTTTAGCCTAATTTCTGTTGGGGTTTTAATTGCATATTTTTATAGCATCTTAATAACTTTATTTCCAAATATTTTCAATGTGCAAATGGATGTTTATTTTGAGCCAGCATCAGTCATTATATCATTTGTTTTATTGGGGCAAGTTTTAGAATTGAAAGCAAGAGCAAAAACAACAAGTGCAATTAAAAGTTTGCTTGATTTAAGCCCACAAACTGCTAATTTAATTTTAGACAGAAAAGAACAAAAAATTGCCGTCTCAATGCTTAAAAAAGATGATTTAGTCGTTGTAAAATCAGGTGAAAAAATTCCTGCAGATGGAATTGTAACAAAAGGCGAAAGTTCCGTTAATGAATCAATGTTGACTGGGGAATCCATGCCACAGGTTAAAGTTATAGGTAGCCCTGTTATTGGAGGAACATTAAACGGAGAAGGTTTGATTTTTGTTAAAATAACGAATGTAGGAAAAGACACAAAATTGCAACAAATCGTAAAAATGGTTTCTGTTGCATCAAGAAGTAGGATTCCTATTCAAAATTTAGTTGATAAAATTTCCGCAATTTTTGTTCCCATTGTCATTTTTATTGCAATCTTTACATATATAATTTGGTCTTTTTATTCAACCGAATTTGGTTTTATATCAGCAATTTCAGTTTTAATCATCGCCTGTCCTTGTGCTTTAGGGCTTGCAACCCCAATGTCAATTATGGTTGGTTCTGGGCTTGGAGCAAAAATGGGTGTGCTTTTTAAGTCAGCCGAAACTTTTGAAAATATATCAAAAATAGATATTTTAGTGCTAGATAAAACTGGAACATTAACAATTGGAAAGCCAAAATTAAAAATGATTAAAAGTCTTGCAAATTTAAGTGAAAAAGAAATTCTAACCTTTGCTTCAGCTCTTGAAAATGGAAGTTCGCACCCCATTGCTCATGCAATTTTAGAAAAAGTAAAAGGAGATTTCATCCCCGAAATTCATAATTTTAAATCAATAACAGGTAAGGGCATTAGCGGAGAAGTGTTAAACAAATTTACAGCAATTGGCAATTTGGAATTTATGAAATTTCTTAACATTAATATTTCAACACAAACATTCAATGAATATGAAAAATTAATTCAAAATGGCGACACGGTTCTTCTTCTCGCTCTTGAAAATGAAATTATTGCAATGCTTGCAATTAGTGATGAAATCAAAAAGACAACAAAGGAATTTATCTCAAAAATTAAAAAACAAGGAATAAAACCAATAATGCTTACAGGTGATGGCAAAAAAGTTGCTGAAAATGTCGCAAAAGAAGTTGGTATAGAAGAATTTAAAGCGGAAGTTCTACCCGAACATAAATATCTATTCATTAAAGAACTTCAAGAAAAGGGTTTTAAAGTTGCAATGGTGGGGGATGGCATAAACGATGCCCCAGCTTTAATGCAAGCAAATGTTGGAATTGCAATGGGAACTGGCTCTGAAATTGCAATTGAAAGTGCAGGCATTACACTCGTATCTGGGGACTTAAAAGGAATTATAAATGCAATTATGCTTTCAAAAAATGTCCTTTCTAATATAAAACAAAATTTAGCTTTAGCATTTGGCTATAATGCTTTAGCAATTCCTATAGCGAGCGGATTATTTTATTATTCATCAGGGCTTCTTTTAAACCCAATGATAGCAAGTGCTTCAATGGCTTTAAGTTCAGTTTCTGTGATTTTAAACTCAATTAGACTAAATTCAAAAAAATTTAATTAAAACTTTATGAAAAACTCTTACATATTACTTTTTATGTTAATTTTAATAAGCATTTTAGGCTTATTTTCATCAGATGTCTACCTTCCCGCTTTTCCAGTCATTAAAGAATATTTTAATGCAGAAGAAAACCTAATCCATCAAAGTTTAAGCTTTTTCCTTCTTGGGCTTTCACTTTCACAAATTTTTTACGGAACTTTGAGCGATGCTTTAGGCAGAAAACCAGTTTTAATTTGCGGAATGTTTGTTTATGCAACTTCTTCAATTGCGTTGACTTTGGCTCAAAATATTGAATTTCTCATTTTATGCAGATTTTTTCAAGGAATAGGTGCTGCCTCTGGAATGGTGCTTGCAAGGGCAATTATAGCAGATTCCTTTGCAAAAGAAAAAGTTGGACAAACAATCGCTACAATATTCATATTCGTTGGAGTTTCACCAGCAATAGCACCAGTTTTTGGTGGCTTTCTTACAACTTATATATCTTGGCAAGCAAATTTCTTTCTTCTTGCATTTATAGGCGGAATTGCTCTTTTATTATCAATTTTTTTCTACAAAGAAACGATTAAAACTAAAACAAAAATATCTTTACGAAATATTTTACAAAGCTACTTGACATTAATTTCTAGCAGTTTATTTGTTAGATATGTTTTAATAATT
>CAZFPN010000003.1:17482-22070 GCA_964521015.1 uncultured Rickettsiales bacterium
TTTTTATATGATGGGAAATTCTTTTGGCAAAAAAATCGTTGTTAAAATAGGAATGCAAAAAGCAATAAGGCTTGGGGCAATCATAACTTTTATCGGTAGTATTGCAATTTTAATTTCAAGCCTTAAAAATATGCAATCTTTATTGTTGATTTTAATTCCAATTTGCCTTGTGACATTTGGAAACGGAATAATAATGCCTTTCGGCTTCGCTTCAAGCATCACATTAATTCCAAATCTTGCTGGCTCTGCTTCTGGTCTTGCTGGTTTAATTCAAATGGGAGGAGCCTCTTTTGGGGCAACAATGATTGCAGTGTTTTATGCAAAAAATATTTCAGCCATGCCTTTCATCGCAGTTTTGCTCGCAAGCATTATTCTAATTTCAATAACATCAATCATTTATTTTAAAAAAATATGAAAACATTAATTTTGCCTTTTTTGCTTACACCTTTTATCGCACTTGCTTCAGGGGGTCACAGCCATCACCATCATCATAAAATGCATCATCATAAAGCTGATATGGAAGAAAAAACAACTTCAACAAATTTAGAAATTTTATCAAAGGAAAGCAATGTGATAAAACTTAAAATTAACGAAAAATCATCTAATAAAGCATTGACAAAAAAAGATTTTATTGTTTCTCACACAGAACCAGTTCACATTTTTTTAATATCAGAAGATTTAGAAGAATATTCACACACCCACCCAGCAGAAAAAAATGGAATTTATGAAATTGAAACAAACGGCTTTAATTCTAGCAAAAATTTTAGAATATGGGCGGATTTAATTCCTAAAAAGACAAATTCTCAAGAATATTCTTTTGCTGATTACAAAGTTGAAGGCAAATCTTTTAATAAAATCAAGCAAAAAGAAAGCTTTATACATAAAGTAGGAGATTTTAAATTCATTCTCAAATTTCAGCACAAGCCAAAAGCGGGCAAAAACATTGATTTTGAAATTATCGTCAAAAAACACGATAAACCATTTGAAAAGTTAGAGCCAATAATGGGTGCTTTATCTCATACTGTTGGATTTTTAAATAACAATCAAACAATTATTCATATTCATCCAATTAGCGAAAAGGCAACAAATGGAATTGGGGGTGAGGTTTTAAAATTCAATACAACCTTTGAAAATTCAGGTTTCGTAAAAATGTTTGCACAATTTAAAATTGAAGGTAAAGAATACATCATTCCTTTCGGTTTTAAAATTGAATAATCACTTTGAAGAATTGTAAATTTCCTGAATTGAACGACTTTTAAAATAATTTGTTACATTTTCTTCAAAGTTATACCAAAATTTATTACATCTACATTTACAATAAGAACATTCTTTGTTGCACATGCCATTACAAATGCAATTCGCAACAGAAATATCTTCTTCTAATGCTTTAATTACATCAAAAGCTGTAAAGTTTGCAGGGTTTTTATTTAAAATATAACCTCCGTATTTTCCTCTTATGGATTTTACAATTTCAGCTTTTTTTAGCTTGATAAAAATTTGTTCTAAGAATTTTATACTTAAATTTTCTTTATTTGCTATTTCCGTAATTGATGTCAATTGGTTTAAGTGGTAATTTTCAACTAAAAAAACAACAGAAAGTATGCCATATTTTAGCTTTATATTAATCATTTAAAAAATAAAACTTACCCCTCCACCAAATTTGTTCAACATAAAACGAGTGTTGCTGTATGTTGATGTAACAATGCCATCTTGTTCCTCAAATCTCTTTGCATTTAGGTTTTTAAATCTTATTGAGTTGAAATAAGTGTAATATTTTAATGCAAAACCATTATATTTAACTTTTGAATAAATTTCCAAATCAATTCCGACACTTGGGCTCACACTAAATCTATCAAAAACACCTGATTTTCCAGTTAAATCCCAATTTGAAAATTCTATTTTTCCTGTGTATGCAAAAAATAAATCAGAAATTAAGCCAAATTCCAACCTGCCAACATTAATATTATGCTCAATTCCAATTGCATAACCAAATATGCTCGATTTTAGTTTTTGAATTTCAATATTATTAACATCGAACACAGTAGTAATACTTTGACTTTTATCTTTATCTATGCCAACAAAAATTTGATAAACTCCTTTAGGTGTAAGGTCGATGGTTTTATTTTTAAGTCCAATTTTAATCCTAAGTTCTTCTTGCAAAGAGTATGAAAGAATTGCTCCAAAATCAACATTTATCCCTTGCATACTCTTTGTTTTACTATAAACACCGCAATTTTGAGATATCCCGCAAGATGCACCAAAGTATGCATTCATTACTTGATAGTTTTCAATATCATCATCAGAAACTTCCCCATTTCTAACATCGCTGATTAAAGCTTTTATTTCAAGTCTAGCTCCACTCTCAAAAGTAAAATTTCCGCCAATTCTAAAATCAAGAGCTGTTAAGTCTCTCCATTTTACGATTGAGCCTCCGGGTGATTTATAATTAAAAGTCCCTTGAGAAAGACCTAATCCAATTTCAATTTTACTTTCCAAGGCAAAAACTTTTACAAAAAGCATTAAAAAAGTGGCAATGAATTTATACATTTTAATACACTAATTATTTTGTTCTTTTTGTGCTTCAAATACATCAATATTTTCGGAGTCATTGTATATTTCTTTGTTTAAATCTCCCGAGGTTTTATCTACAATTGTTGCAGTCATTACATCCCCAATAACATTTAAAGAGCTTCTAGCCATATCAAGGAATCTATCTATTCCAATATAAACAGCGACATATTCAACAGGCACCCCAATGGCAGAAAGTATCATCGGCATTGCAACAAGGCTAGCACCTGGAATTCCAGCAATTCCAAGAGTTAATATCATCGCCAAAACAACAATTTGAATGTAGTCAAAAATTCCAAGACTTGCACCAAAAACTTGAGCCAAGAAAACCGAAGTTGCCCCTAAATGAAGAGCCGTTCCGTTCATATTAAAAGATGCTCCAAGTGGAATTGAAAAACTTGCAGTTTCGTGGCTTACACCAAGCTTTCTTTCGCATGTTATTTTTGAAAGTGGAATGGATGCAGCCGAAGATGCGGTTAAAAATGTGAAATATTGTACTTGAAAAACTTTTTTGAAGAATTTTAAAGGATTTAAACCAATTGAAATTAAAATAATGCCATAAATAACATAAATCACGAACAAAATAGAGCCGTAAACAACAAGGAAATGCCACCCAAGAGAAAGTATCATCTTTAAGTTTTGTGTCCCAGTTATATAAGCCACAATTCCCAAAACCCCAAGCGGAGTAAGTTTAATTACCATATCAATAATTTTCATTACAACAGCAGTTAAAGACTTGATAAACAATGCAACAGCAGTACTTTCGTTACTTACTTTATTGATTGCCATTCCAAAGAAAGCAGAGAAAATCAAGATTTGTAAAATATCAGCATTGTAAAAAGATTGCACTATATTTGAAGGGAAAATTCCAACTAAAATATTAATAAAGCTAACACTTTGAACTTTAGGGGCACTATAGCCTGATGTTGCAAAAAAATCAGGTGTCAAAATTACTCCCGCTCCTGGCTTTACAACCTCTGCAACAAAAATTCCTAAACTTGTTGAAAAAACTGTTGTTACAACATAAATTAACATACATTTAAATGCTATTTTTCCTATCTTTCCAACATTTGACATATTCATAAATACATCAGTAATTAAAACGAATGTCAAAGGCACAATAACCATTTTAATTAATTTAATAAATATATCGCCGAATATCTTTAAAAAAGCTACCTTAGAGCCAAAAACCAAACCAAGCACCAAACCAAGCACCAAACAAAATAAAATTTGCTTTGAAAGACTTATTTTATTCAACTTTTTTAAAAAAAACATAAACTTAAAATTGTTTTATAAACCAATCTTTAATAACTTCAATAATTTTTCTTGTCAACAAATAAAATATATATTATTAAAAATAAGTTGATATTTTAAATATGAAAATTTTTATTATTGCATTTTGTAGGTTATTTTTAATCCCATTCATCTTATTTTTTTACTTGATAATGCTTTATCCCTTAAAGAAAAGCTATAAAAAAAGGCTCGTTAAAGCACTTGAAAGATGTGGTCCTGTTTTTATCAAATTAGGTCAGTCAATTTCTTTAAAACCTTACATATTTAGCAAAGAGACAATTGAAGCTTGTAGCAATTTGCAAGACAAAGTCTCTCCCCCAAAAATAAATTTGCAAAACGAAATGGGAAGTTTCTATAAAGATTTTACATTTCCTTCGCAAAAACCCATTGCAAGCGGTTCTATAGCTTCCGTTTTTGAAGGTTTTTTAGGTAAGGAAAAAGTTGCAGTTAAAATTTTACGAAAATCTGCTCCTAACATAATAAAAGCGGATTTATTTATTTTGAAAAAAGTTTCCAAAGCTCTTCAATTAATTAAGATTTTTAAAAGACTAAAACTGCATTCCGTTGTCTTAAACATAGAGCAAAGCCTGCTTATGGAAATTGATTTTAGAAACGAAGCCCAAAATTTGACAAAAATCAAACATCAAATGCTAAAAATTCACCCAAAGGCAAGCCCCATCTGAAAGAAAAGATGATTTCAGCAACATAGTGCTCTCAGACAAGCAGC
>CAZFPN010000003.1:22080-22598 GCA_964521015.1 uncultured Rickettsiales bacterium
CCAAAGGCAAGAATACCAAAATTATTTTCAAAATATACGAAAGAAAATATTATTGTCACTGAATTTATCAATTCCACTCCACTTTCAAACCTTCAAGAAATTAAAAGCAAAGGTTATAATATCAATTTAATTTGCAAAAATTTAATAGAAATTTATTTGGAGCAAGTCTATGAAAATGGCTTTTTTCATGCTGATTTTCACCCCGGAAATTTGTTTGTCAACCATAAATGCGAAATTAGTATGATAGATTTCGGCATTACTTCTTTTATTTCATATCCAGATAGAATATGCCTTGCCAAAATTTTAAATGGTTTTTTGAAAAAAGATTATAACCTTGTCTACAAAGCTCACATTGAAGGAGGTTATATAAAATCGCAAATTAATGTGGAAGAATTTAAGCAAGATTTAGAATTCATCGGAGAAGCCTTCATTCACAGTGCAAAAAATTTGCAGTTTTCCATATCAAGCATTTTGATGGAACTTTTTAGGATTATGGAAAAATATAAAATAGAAATCAA
>CAZFPN010000003.1:22608-28345 GCA_964521015.1 uncultured Rickettsiales bacterium
AGCCTTAGTGATTTTTTTCACTACCTCTCTAAAAATACAACTTTTTTCTCTAAAGATAAAACTGAAATAGAAATTAAAGAAGACTTACTTTTGCTCTATAAAACGATTTTTTTTATTGAAGCTGTTGTGATGAAGTTAAACCCAAATTATAACATTTGGCACACAATTAAACCTTGGATGAACGATTGGAAAGAACGTAATTTAGGAATTAAGGCTCAAATAATTGAAGCATTTTCAAAACTGCTTAAAATAGGAAAAGAATTGGTTGCGGGGGCAGGATTTGAACCTGCGACCTCTAGGTTATGAGCCTAGCAAGCTACCGGGCTGCTCCACCCCGCGATAAGATTAGTATTGATGATAAAAGAGATTTTTTCATTTGTCAAGCTTTTTTTATAAAATTTTACGATTATATACAATTTGACTTTATTAATAGTTTGCGTTTTATAAAAATTTGTAATCAATTTAAAAAGGTTTTTTATGTAAAAATGAAAATAGAAACAATTGATAATTTAGAACAATCCTTTGAATTAATGCAAAAGGAAAATGGAATTGTTGGATGGTATGCTCACGAATTGTCTGAATTTTTAGAATATGCAGATTTTAACACATTTAAAACAGTGGTTAGAAATGCAAGAGCATCAGCGGACCAATCGGGTTTTGATAGTGATAAAGATTTTATTGCAACATTTAAGGACGGTCTGGAGACTTACAAACTAACACGATTTGCAGTCCTGCTATGTGTCATGTTTGCAGATGATAGAAAGCCAAAAGTAGCACGGCTAAAGGTATTTTTATCTAAAGTTCAAGACGAGGTTTTAACGAGTTATGAAATTGAAAGAATAAAAGAAAGAAAGAACTTAAGTATGGCAGAAAAAAACATGACTGCAAGTGCGACCAAAAATGGTTTATCTAAAGATAAAATTAGTTGGTTTAAAGACGCTGGTTTTAGAGGTATGTATAATATGGGGGCAGAAAAATTGAAGCAATACAAAGGCGTGGATTCTACTAAAACGATATATAATTTTATGGGGGTAGATGAAACAATGGCTAACGGCTGGAGAGCGGTTTTAACAAGAGGTAAAATAGAAAATGAAAACCTAAAAACTAACGATAAAATAATACAAGCCGCTAAAGAGGCTGGTGCGGAAGTAAGAGCTTCAGTTATCAAAAACCTTGGCGTAAAGCCTGAAAATATACCAGCCGAAGGAAACATTGACGATGTAAAAAAGAAAATGAAAAGTAGTCGTAAAAGTATCCAAAGTATAGACGAAAAAAAATCCAAAAAAAAATTATCTAATAAATAGCATATTATTTAAAATCTCATCAAATATCACTTCACTTTTAAAAGCCCTGCGGTTAAATCTAAATTGAAATTCATTGATGTAATTTTGTAAATACTTCTTGCTTATATGGTGGAAGTTCCCTCTTATACCTCTTTTTAAAAGCGACCAAAAAGTCTCTACTCCGTTTGTGTGAACTTTGTTTTTACTTACGAATTCTACTGCATGTTTTACTTTTTTATGGTTATAACCTAACTTTAAACCATCATAATTAAAAGCACTATCACTATGTATTGTTGACCCTAATTTAACCTTTCCCATTACTATTTCAAGAATGGTGCTTGCTTTTAAATCATTAACTTTAAAAGCATTAATCTTACCATTATTAGACATTGCAAACACAGGTGTATTATTTAATTTCTTTTTACTTCCTCCGTCTTTTTTATCGTCATCATCTTTTTTTGTTTTTATATAAGTGTCATCTATTTGGGTAAGTCCGCATAGTAAATCTGCATTTTCTTCCTTCATAGCAAGCCTTATTTTGCGAGAAATAGACCAAGCAGTTTTGTATGTTGTGTCAATATCTCTTGATAATTGCAAAGCAGATATTCCTTTTTTAGCATTAGAAAATAAAGCAATAGCTAAAAACCATTTTTGAAGTGGTAAGTTTGTGTCTTCAAATATAGTACCTACTAAAACACTAAAAGATTTATAACAAGATTGACATTGATGCCTTTTTAAATGTTTAGATGTTTTACTACTTCCACAATAAGTGCAAATAGCTTTTTCGCCTTTCCATCTTTTTAATTCTAAATATTTAATGCAAGCCTCTTGAGTTGGAAACTTCTTAAATATTTCAATTAAATTCATATAGTTTTTATTACTTATACTATATTATAATTGATGTTTAATAAAATGTCAAGTCAAATTGTATATAATCGTAAAAAAACATAAAAAATTTTGCTTGACTATTTGGAAAATATGATTTTTATTATATAAACCAACGGCTAGGTAGCAAAGTGGTAATGCAGGGGCCTGCAAAGCCTCTATACGGCGGTTCGATTCCGCCCCTGGCCTCCAATTTTTGTTTTATGACAACCTACGGAAATCTTAAATTTTTGCTAAATTTCAATATAAAAAAGCTCGTTATTTCCTTTACTTGCTTCGTTATTTTAGTTCTTTGCTTTGTTTCGTATTCTTACTTTAGAGATGTGCAAAGGTCAGAAATTTCAGCAAATATAGCAATTGGAATTGCAAACCTTGAAGAAGGAAGAAATGAAATTGCGATTTATTACTTTCAGCAAGCTTTTAACTCTTCCAAAGGTCTTTATGGAGTAATTTCTGGAATTGGAATTATGCAAAGCTTGCAAGGTAGGGTTGATTTTAAAGAAAAGTCTCAAAATATTATTCAAATAATTAAAGATTATAATGCCCCCAAGTTTATCCAAATGATTGTTTTGGCAGGGTATTTGGAAAATTCTAACACTTTTAAGGAAAATGATTTTAAGAAATTTGAAAGCTATGCTTTAAAAAACACTTCTTTCAAGCAAATTTTGGAAAGTCTGACTTTAAATAAGACTAGCAATTAAGTCTTCAACTTTTTTCTTACATTCTTCTGCTACTTCAAGGTTTCTGCTTCTAAATGTAAGTTCTAACGAAGGTTTTTGTTCTTTCATTTTTGGGTAACTTCCAATAAAAACCTTTCCCAAATAGCTTTTTTGGATTTTTGCAAGTTCAACCGCTATCATCCCTTCAGTAACATTTTCAGTTTGAATTGCAACGGAATGTATCTTTCCATTTTCTTTTAACGAACGAACTATTTCATCAACCATTTCGTTGAAAATTGAAGGAATGCCCGCTAAAACAAAAACATTTTTAATGTTAAATCCGGGAGCCTTTGTCTGCTTTGCAAAAATCAATTTTGCCCCCTGTGGGACTTTCGCCATTTTCAGTCTCGCTTCGTTAAATTCAAGGTTTTGCATATTGTAATATTCCGCCATTTTTGTTCTTGCTTCTTCATTGATTTCAACTTCAAGGTCAAAAGCTTTGGCAATGCTTTCAGTCGTGATGTCATCATGAGTGGGACCAATTCCTCCGCTTGTAAAAAGCATTTCATATTTAGAGCTTAAATCTTTTGTAGCTTTGATAATTTCTTCTTCTTCATCTGCTACTATGCGAACTTCAGCAATTTCATAGCCTTTTTCACCAAGTTTTAAGGCTAAAGTTTGAAGGTTTATGTCTCTTGTTTTTCCGCATAAAATTTCATCTCCAATTATCAAAAAGGCAACTTTCATATTAGAATTTTAATCGTTTTTTTTGCTTTAAAAGGCGCTTTATCATCATTTCTTTGCGTAAATGAGAAAGGTAATTGGAAATCGTAATTCCGTTTAAGTGGTCTATTTCGTGTTGAATGCAAACTGCCAAAAGCCCATCTGCTTCAATTTCCTTTTTTGCACCTTCAAGGTCAAGAAATGCAACTTTAATTTTTGCAGGGCGGTCAATTTTCACACTTTCGCCTGGAAAAGAAAGGCAACCCTCATCATATTCTTTTTTTTCATTTGAATATTCTGTGATTTCAGGATTTATCATAATGAATTGTTCCCCTTCTTGCAATAAAATTCCGTTTTTGTCTCTCACTTGGGTGACATCAATAGTGATAATTCTTTTCAAAACACCAACTTGAACAGCGGAAAGCCCAACTCCATTTTCCGCATACATTGTTTCAAGCATATTATATGCCAGTGTTTTAATTTTTTCATCAATTGCATCAACATTATTTGAAACTTGCGAAAGAAGGGGGTCAGGTGCCGTGACAAGCTTGAGGATAGGCATAATGCGAATTAATACATTCCGCCCATACCACCCATACCACCCATTCCAGCAGGTGAAACAGGGGCATCTTCTTTAGGTTCTTCTACAATCAAACCTTCTGTCGTAATTAGAAGACCTGCTACAGATGCAGCATCTTTTAAGCTTGTCATTACAACTTTTACAGGGTCAATAATTCCAGCAGAGAACATATCAACGAAAACATCATTTTGAGCATCGTATCCTTTGTTTTCATCTTTCATATCAAGCAATTTACCCGTGATAACAGCTCCGTCGACACCCGCATTTTGAGCGATTTGCTTAATTGGTGCAGAAAGAGCCTTTTTAATGATTTGAATTCCAGCTGTTTGGTCTTCATTTTCACCTTTTAAACCTTCTAATTTTGATGCAGCATAAAGAAGAGTAGTTCCACCTCCTGATACAATACCCATTTGAGCGGCCGCCCTTGTTGCATGCATTGCATCTTCCACTCTATCTTTCTTTTCTTTTACTTCAACTTCGGAAACTCCGCCTACTTTCAAAATAGCAACACCGCCTGAAAGTTTAGCAAGTCTTTCTTGAAGTTTTTCACGGTCGTAATCTGATGTCGTTTCTGTCATTTGTTGTTTAATTGAAGTGCATCTTGCAGAAATTTCTGCCTTTTCGCCGTGTCCACCGATTATTGTTGTCTCTTCTTTTGAAATTACAACTCTATCAGCAGAACCTAAAGCTTCAACAGAAACCGTTTCAAGGTTAATACCTAATTCTTCGGAAATTAATTGTCCTTGTGTTAAAATTGCAATATCTTCAAGCATTGCCTTTCTTCTATCACCAAATCCAGGAGCTTTAACAGCACAAACTTTTAAGCCACCACGAATTTTATTAACAACAAGTGTTGCAAGAGCTTCCCCTTCAACATCTTCAGCGATAATAAGAAGTGGACGACCAGATTTCACAATTCCTTCAAGAAGAGGTATCATTGGTTGAAGACTTGAAAGCTTCTTTTCAAAAATTAAAATATATGGCTTTTCAAGTTCCGCAACCATTTTTTCTGGGTTTGTTGCAAAGTAAGGGGAAAGGTATCCTCTATCAAAATTCATACCTTCTTTAACTTCAACTTCAAATTCAAGACCTTTAGCTTCTTCAACGGTGATAGGGCTTTCGTGTCCCACTTTTTCCATTGCATCAGCGATTTTTTCACCGATTTCTTTGTCTCCATTAGCAGAAATTGTAGCAACTTGTGCGATTTCCTTCTTTCCAGAAACTTTTTTTGCTTTTTTTGAAATTTCTTCAAGAACTTTTTTAACAGCTAAGTCTATCCCCCTTTTTAAGTCCATTGGGTTCATTCCTGCCGTTACCATTTTAAGTCCCTCAGTTGCAATAGCTTGAGCAAGAACTGTTGCAGTTGTTGTTCCATCCCCTGCATTATCATTTGCTTTGCTTGCAACTTCACGAATAAGCTGAGCTCCCATATTTTCAAAAGGGTCTTTTAAGTCTATTTCTTTAGCAACGGAAACTCCATCTTTTGTGATTTTAGGAGCTCCATAGCTTCTTGCAAACATTACATTTCTTCCTTTAGGACCAAGTGTAACTTTAACTGCATTTGCAATTGTATTAATTCCTTTAAGAAGAGAAGCTCTAGCCTCAAC
>CAZFPN010000004.1:0-5191 GCA_964521015.1 uncultured Rickettsiales bacterium
CATATGTCAATTGTGTGTGTGCTTGTTTTTTCGTCAATTTTTCGTATTTTAAGTGTTACAAACCTCTATAAAAGATTGGATACAAGAAAAATTTCCGCACTTTTCGGTCTTTTATTTGGGCTTTTTTACCTTTTGCTAGCGGGTGTTCCAATTTCTGGTCTGCGCAGTTTTTTGATGGTGATTTTAATGTTCGTGAGTGTGTTTTTTTTGCGTGGTGGGGGGGTGAGAAGTCTTGCCATTTCAATGCTTTTTATAATGATTTTCTGGCCAGAGGAGGTATTTTTTCCATCTTTTCAACTTTCCTTCGTTTCGGTGCTTTGCCTTTTGAAAGTGCCAGAAATGAAAATTAAGAGCAAAATTTTAGATGCAAGCCTAAAAACCGCCATTTCAAGCATTTTTGTTTCATTTTTGACAATTCCATTCGCAATTCACCACTTTGGATACATACACTTTTACGGCGCTATTTCAAATATTCTTGCAATTCCAATACTTGCTTGCTTTATCATGCCATTTGCAATTCTTTCTTTAACTGGTTTTCAAGCCTTTGTTATGATTTTTGAAAAAGGAATTGTATTTTTAATTTGGCTTGCAGGTTGTGTTGCAAATTTCCCATTTTCAAGCATTTTTATGCTTCATTTAAACGGATTTTTGCTTTGCCTTTACTCGTTTTTTTTAATTTTTTTGCTTTGCTTTCAAAACAAAATCATAAAATTTATCGGTCTTTTTGGCGTTATTGGTGTTTTTTTAACATACTTTTCAACCGCAAAAAAGCCATTTTTAGTTGCAAATCAAGATTATGTGGTGATGCAAAATGGCGAAAATTATCTTTCACTTTTTTATATTCCAAGCGGATTTTTGAAAGATGTTTGGGAAGAAAAGCTCAATACCTCATTTATGCCAATTAAATCAACGGAATTGAAAGATTGGAAATGTTTTAAAACTTACTGCACTTCCCAAAAATACGATTTTACAATCATTTTTCAAAATACACTTAATTTGCCCTGCGAGACCAAAAACCTGATTAAATATGCAAATTTGCTTAATCAAAGCTGTCATTTTGAGAAAGTAATTGAAAGCGAAGAAATCGGTATAAAGCCAATTTTATTTTATTGACATCACAAAATTTCGCTTTATATTTGAAATAATCAATTTTGCTATAATGAAAAAACTAATTTTGACTTTATTTTTATTTTCCTGCCAAAAAGGGATTGAAATTGCCCCTGTTTCAGGATTTGAATTAGAAAAATATCTTGGAAAATGGTATGAAATCGCAAGAACAGATAACAGCTTTGAAAAAGGTTGCACAAATGTTACCGCGGAATATACATTGCAAAGTCATGGATTAATAAAAGTTTTAAACACTTGCGACAAAAATGGCAAAATAAAACAGGCAAAAGGTGTTGCTAAATTTGCTAAAACAGCAGATATTGGGCTTTTGAAGGTTTCATTTTTTCGTCCATTTTATGGAACTTACAATATTGTTTATTTAAGTAAAGATTATAAAGAAGCGATTATATACGGTGGAAAGCCTAAATACATTTGGATTTTAGCTAGAAGTCAAAAACTTGAAGATGCAAAATTAAACCAACTTTTAGCTAAAATAAAAGACTTCGGACTTGACGAAAAAACCCTTTTAATTCAGTGATTATTTTAGTGCGATTTTTTTCGTTTCATCAATTAGTCCATATCTGTGATAATTATAGCTTACTGATTGTTCCTTTAAGTAAGAAAGCAAGTCAATTCTGCCTTCACCTGTTGATTTTCTTCTAATTATGAAAAGACCGGTTTTGGATGCTTCTTTTAAGATTTTTAAAGGATTTTCACCAATAAATTTCACTCTTTCAAATCTATTCATTTTTGCAATAAATTTTTCCTCACTTTCAACTTCAACTTCAAAGCTGAAAGGAATTTCAATGTTTGAAAGCAGATTTTTTGAAGAAACACTTAAAAGCACTCGTTTCACACATAATTTTCCTGCTAAAAGAGAAAGAGAAATATCGGTTTTATCTCCGCTTTCTACACGAATTGCAAGGCTTTCTAATTTTAAAAATCTCGTAATATTTTGCTGTCCTTTAATGTTGACATAGTCAAATTCTTTGGCAAAATAGCTTTCAAAACATTGCTCATAATCTTGCTTTATGTTGATTTGCGAATTTGAAAAATCAATAAATTGAGTGATGTAATTAAACCCACCCGCCTTAATTCCGCTTCCAAATGCTGATTTTCCCATACCTCCAAATGGTTGCCTTAAAACAATTGCCCCAGTTGTTGAGCGATTAATGTAAAGGTTTCCAGCTTTTAAGCTTTCTTTCCAAATTTCGTGCTCACCTTCGTTCAAGCTTTCAAGAGCAGAAGTTAAGCCGTATCCCGTTAAATTTGCAAGTTCAATTCCGTCTTCAAGGCTATCAATTTCCATAATCGCCAATATAGGGCCAAAAAATTCGGTTTTGTGAGTTCTTCCATTCCTTGCAGATTTTTCTAAAATTTTAATTCCAGCCGTCCACATTGTGCCTTTTTTATTCAAGCATTTTGGCTTTAAAAGCCATTTTTCCCCCTCATCAAGGTTGTTTAATGCCCATTCTAAATCTGGTAAAGGCTTTCTTATAAGTTGAGGAATTTTGATGTCTCGCTCAAGTCCGTAACCTACTTTCAAGCTTTCTGCACCATCTTTTAAGGTTTCCAAGAACTTTTCGTCATTAAATAATTCACTTTCAAGAGCAACAATTGAAGTCGCCGAACATTTCTGACCAGCATTTGAAAAAGCCGAATGAAGAATGTTTTTGATTGCTCCATCTTTATCTGCATTTTTCGTCACTATTGTGAAGTTTTTCCCTCCAGTTTCGGCACTTAAATTTACTTCAGGGTTGTTGGCAAGAATTGAAAGTGCAGTTTGCGTACTTCCTGTGAAAACAACGAAATTTACAAGAGGCGAACTTGTTAAAGCGATTGCACAATCAGGGTTTTCGGTTGGAATAAATTGAAGTATATCTTTAGGAACACCTGCTTCCCAAAAGCATTTTGCAAGCTCGTAACCAACAAGTATTGAAAAGTTGGAAGGTTTGAATATGCAACCATTTCCCGCTATCAAAGAGGCAAAAATTCCTCCAGCAGGAATGGCAAAAGGGAAGTTCCAGGGACTTACAACAAGACAAACCCCCTTTGGCTTAAAGTCTAAATCGGTTTCCGCTTTCAATTTTTCATAAGAATGAATGTAAAACAAACCAAAATCAATCGCTTCACTGATTTCAGGGTCAGCTTCTATGGCAGGCTTTCCTGTATTTAAAGCCATAAATCCCATAATATCAAAACGTCTTTTTCTTATGTTTTCAATTACTTTTAAAATAATAGCCTTCCTTTCTTCAAAGCTAACATTCCAAGGTTTCGCTTTAGATAAAGTATTGTCAGCATCAATGCCTGAAGAATTATGAAATTTCGCAATTATTTGAGCTTGATTTTCGTCATTATGATTGAAAATTTCCTTCTCTCTCGCAAAAAGGGGTTCACCATTAATAATGGCAGGAATTGAAACGACTTCAAAGTTATTGAATTTTAAAATCATTTCATCAAGTTTTTTTCTATTACTTTCAATTGCAAAATCAGTATCGCTTTCATTTACAAAACCTTCTGGTTTAATAAAATTCTTTGCCCTGTTTGGTGTGTGGTCTTCAATTTCAACACTTAAAGATTTGATGAATTTTGCCTTCAAGTTTTCCCAAGTTTGATTAATATTTTCGCCTTCAACTGCAAGCCCGTGGATGTATCTTAAGTAATTTTCTGGTGAAGTATTTTCGTCAAATCTACGAACTAAATAACCGATGCTACTTACAAATTCTTCCTTCGTGCTAAATGGCAAGTAAAGCAAGACATTAAGCCCAATTTCATTTGCAAGAAAGTAAGAAACCGAAGGTGACATACCGCTTAACATTTCAAATTGCACTTTCGCTAAAACATCGTTTTCTTTAGCAAGAAGGTATATAAATGCAATATCAAAAAGATTATGCGATGCAACACCAATGTGAACTGCCTCAATGTTTTCTTTCTTTAATGCAAAATTAAGCATTTTTTTATAGTTCGCATCAGTCAAATGTTTTTCGTGAAATGGGGCGATATTCCAGTTTCTTTCGCCACTTTCAAAAACTTCCATATCCATATTCGCCCCTTTTACAACACGTACTCTAACGGGGCTTTTACCTTGTTTTAACCTTTCTTTTGCCCAGTTTGTCAATTTTTGCAATGCAAGGTAGCTATCAGGCAAATAAGCCTGAAGAGCTATTCCTGCTTTTAAATCAGCAAATTCTTCCTTATCTAGTGCAGTCATAAAGGCTTTTAAGGTAATGTCTAGGTCTCTATATTCTTCCATATCAAAATTGACAATCTTGGAATATTCGTTGCCTGCATCATCCCTGTATTTATTCTTTTTTGCAGCTCTATATATTGGAGTGACTGCTTCCACAATTTTTGTCACAGATTCCTCGGTTGATATAGCGGAAATTTGTGAATATATAGTTGAAATTTTAATTGAAATACACCTAATGTATGGGTTTTCTAAATCTTGAATATATTTTTTTATTCTTGCATTCGCATCCTTTTCACCAAGCAAAAGCTCTCCGACTCTATTGACATTTGTTTTCAATTTTTTTTGAGAATTTTCCCTGATTCTGCAATTCAAAACATCGTCTTCACCAAATAAAACATATTCTTCTGAAGATTTGATAATGTAATATCTTAAAACAGGCACTAAAATGAAATGCAAAACTTCGTGCAAGTGAATAAAGACCAATGCTCCAAGTTTTTCAAAAAATGAAAAAAATGTTGGTATTCCGTCTTTTTTAAAAATTTCAGCGGTGTTTTTTGCAATTTCTTTAGTGTTTTTGCTTCTAAATGCTCTATCTACAATTGAAACAAGAATGTTTTTATCATTTTTATTTGTAAATAATTTGTTCATTTTTAAAGATGTGGCTAAATCTTTATTTGTGATGTATTTACGAGATTTAGAAAGCCATTCAAATGCAAGTTCGCAAGCTTTTTCTTGTAAGTGCTTCATAGTTTTTAGTTAATTATTTGTTTATTTTATCAAATTCTATTTTCATTTCGTTTGTAACTTCTTTTTGAGTTGCAAGACTGATAATAAAAATAAAAAATAGAGATGTCAAGAATGCAGGCAACAATTCGTAAGGAAAGGATGGAATTT
>CAZFPN010000004.1:5201-14393 GCA_964521015.1 uncultured Rickettsiales bacterium
CCTGTTCTTGTTGTTTTTTTCCAAAATAAAGCACAGATAATAACAGGTCCAATAGAAGCCCCAATTCCAGACCAAGCATGAGACACAACTTTAAGGACACTTGCATTTTCATTACTTGCAAGGAAGAAGGCTATTACAGCTATCATCAAAACCCAAGCTCTTGTGATGATAATTAAGTGTTTTTGTGAGGCACTTTTGTTGAAGAACTTTTTGTAAAAATCTTCAGTGATGGAGCCAGAACAAATTAGAATTTGTCCGTTAATTGTGCTCATTATTGCAGCTAAAACAGCGGAAATTAAAAGCCCCATAATTAAAGCGGGGAATATTTTTGCTGATGCAACAATGAAAACTGTTTCAGGGGAAGTAAGTGGTGATTTTGAAAAAAAAGCAAAACCAAAAAGACCGACCAATCCAGCACCAATCATTGAAAGTGTCATCCACGAAATACAAATTTTTCTTGCAGTTTTGATTTCATTTGGGTTTTTAATTGCCATATATTTTGAAATAATGTGAGGCTGTCCAAAGTAGCCAAGACCCCAAGCAAGAGAGCTTAAAATCCCTATCAATGTAATATCATAAAAAGGGTTAAAATGATTAGGTGAAAGTGTGCTAACGACTGAAATTGTTTCCGAAACACCACCCATTGAAACTGCAATCCCAATTGGAACAATCAAAAGTGCGAAAAGCATTAAAGTCCCTTGAACTAAATCAGCCCAACTCACAGCTAAAAACCCACCAATTAACGCATAAAAAATAATTACAAAAATTGAAATTAAAAGAGAATTAGAATAGGAAATTCCAAATAAACTTGTAAAAAGCTTTGCACTTCCAACAAAACCAGAAGATATGTAAAGTGTGAAAAAGAAGATAATCATAACGGAAGTTACGGTTCTTAAAATGCCACTTTTATCTTTAAATCTGTTTTCCAAAAAGGAAGAAATTGTCAGGCTATCGTTTGCGAGTTCGGTGTAATTCCTAAGCCTTACTGCGACCATTTTCCAGCTAAAGTAAGACCCAATTACAAGACCGATTATAATCCACATTTGATTAAACCCAAATAAGTAAAATGCCCCAGGAAGACCCATCAAAAGCCAGCTACTCATATCAGAAGCACCGACATTCATCGCCCCAACAACAGGACCGAGCTTTCTTCCACCAAGAATATAATCGGAAAAAGTTTTTGTCTTATTGTAACCTCTAAGACCTAAAAAACCTAAAAACAAAAAATACGCCAAAACAACGGCAAAAATTGTTACATTACCTACAAGCATAGTAAAAAAATAAATTTCTTTAACTAAAAGGTATTAGTTTTTTTAAAAAGTCAATTGTTTTATTAAAATAAAATAATAAATTTACATTTGTTGTTCTATTGAAATTTTTAAGATTTCAACTTCCTCTTTAAATTTCCTATCTTCAGTAAAAATTTTTTCAACCGCTTTAATTGAATGAATAACAGTTGAGTGGGTTTTTTTGAAGTATTTTCCAATTTCTATGTAACTAGAAGTTGTGAGTTTGCTTGAAATATAAATCGCAACTTGTCTTGCTCTTAAAACTTTTTTCACTCGTTTTTTTGAGTTTAAATCTTCAAATGAAATTCCAAAATGAGATGCAACCTTTGACTGAATTTCTGTGATTGAAAACCTTTTCAATTCTTTATGAGGGAAAATATCGGTTGCGATAAATTGACTGGCTTCAAGTTCTATATCTTTATTTAAAATTTGGCTGTGGAGTATCATTCTTCCCATAGAACCTTCAAGTTCCCTTATGTTTGTTTGTATTTTTGCGGAAAGAAGTTTTAGTAGAGAATCAGAGATTTTATAAGACGACCTTTCGCTTTTAAATTTCAAAATTTTAAATCTGAAATCTTGTGTTGGATTTTGAATTTTAATCAATGTTGCAGAATTGACAAAGCTCTTTAATTCAGGTGTTTCAAGAGGTAAATCGGATGGAAGACCAGAAGAGCAGAAAATTACAAACCCTCCTTCAGAAGTTATTGAAGTAGCAATTTTTTTGATTTCTTCCATTGTTTTCTTTTTTGTTGCAACAAAGTGGATATCATCAATAATAAGCAATTTTAAGCCGATAAAAGATTGAAAAAATTCCACCAATTCGTTCTTTTTAACGGCACTTTGGAAGTTGAATAAAAACCTTTCGGCAGTTGTGTAAATAGCTTCAAAACCAAATTCTTTAACCTTGTGAGCAATTGCTTGTGCGATGTGAGTTTTCCCATTTCCTATTCCACCTGAAATAAAGGCATATCTTGTAAGTTGGATGATGTTTTCAGTTTCTGATATAATGGAAGATAGAAGGTGCTTTGCAAGACCTACGGAAAGCCTATTTTCTTCAGTTTGTAAAAAGTTTTCGAAGGTGAATTTTTTATCTAAATTAATTTGTATATTAAATTTTGATCTTTCAATAAATTCTGCTTTAGAACTTGGAAAGTGAAGTGGAATTATATTAGCAACTTCGTCTTCAACTAAAATTTCAAACTTTTTTAACGTTTTTTTGAAATATTTAAAGTAGGATTTTTCTAATATTTTTGTAAAATGCAATTGATAATGCAAAAAAATGCAGTTTTTGATTTTATCGTTTTTGACTGTTAAAAGTAAAATATTACCATCAAAAGATTTAAACTTAAGAGTGTTAAACCAAGAATTAAAAACAACTTCCCCTAATGATTGTTTTATGCTATCTTCTAGCAATTTCATGAAATCACAAAAATCCTGCGAATCCTCGAAATCAAAAAGTAACCCTGTCTGCATAAAACTTTACTGTAAAATATATTCCATAAGCCCTGCTTTTTAAGGCATTAAAAACTTAGGTCTAGAATTTAAGAAATAATATTTTTTATTTTGCAAGCATTTTTTTTAAAAATATTTTTTATTTTACACTTGACAAAATTTTATCGTTTTGAATGCGGTTGCCATGTCTTGTTTTATTCCAATAAAAAGGCTTAAATAAAAACTGCCAAAATGCCATAAAAGATGCAATAATATGCAGTATGAAATAAAATAAAATCCATTTTTCTGCCCCATTATAATTTGCAAATTTTTCTTTTTTGGCAACAATGTAAAAAATGAAAATATAACTGATGCTAAAAATGATGTTTATCAAAAATAAAATATTGATGATTTTTGAGTTAATAAATAAGGAAAATATAAACGAAAATGGAATAAGAAAAAATGAAAAAAATGAAAATCCAATTGTGATTAAAATTTCAAAAAATTTTCCCGTAAAAAGATGTGCTAAAAATGTTTGAAGATGTCCCTTTATCCACCTTTGTCTTTGGAAAAGCCATGTTTTAATATCGTAAGGGGCTTCTTCCAATGTATAATTTGTTGCGATTTTTGTTTTGAGTTTATATTTTGCAATTCTTACACCGAGTTCCGCATCTTCGGTTACATTAAAGGCATCCCACCCGCCAATTTCAATTAATTTTTTTACATTAAAGTGATTGCTCGTTCCTCCAAGTGGAATTATCGTTTTTAGCTTTGCAATAGAGGGTAAAAAGGCATTAAACCACACTAAATATTCAAGTGAAAAAAATTGCGAAAGTCTGTTTGTGTTGTGATTGTAAAAATTAAGCAAAAATTGAATAACGAAAAGTTCTTTATCTTGCTGAAAATAACTTAAAGCTTCAAGAAGCTGTGTTTCGTTTGGTCTATCTTCCGCATCATAAATTACAATAAATTCACCTTTTGCCAAAAAAAGCCCTAAATTGCAAGCTTTTGGTTTTGTTTTTGGAAAGGAATTTGGAATTTTGACTAAATCAAAATCGTGATTTATTTGTGATAAATTTGTAATTGTTGCTTCATCATCTTCTTCAACTAAAAACTTCACATCTACCTTTTCTTTTGGGTATTTAAGGTTTGAAATTGCACTGACCAGTTCAATCAAAACTCCCTTTTCTTCTTTTAGACAAGGCAGTAAAATTGTATAAATTGGCACATCTTTTTCTTTTTCAATTTCAGTGGGCAATTTTGGGGGAAGTTTTTTAGAATTTAGATATATAAAAAATAAAATAAATTTGAAAATGAAATTTGTTAGGAAAATCAAATTTGCAATAAATACAAAACAAAAGGCAAAATTATGAAAATCAAAAAAAGCGCAAAATAAAGTAAAGAATAGGATAAAAACCAAGATGTGCAATCCTTTCTTGTTTTTGCTTGAATTATTAGGGTTTTTTTCAAAACACCGATTTGTCGCAAAATCTAAAGCTTCTTTCATTTTTCAAACATTTTTTGCATTTTTATTGATAAATCTTCAAGACCTGAATTGCTTGCAAATTCTATTAAATCTTGTCTTTCTTTTTGATTTTTGGGGTATCTCATATATCTTTCAAGCAAAATTTCAACAATTCTTATCTGTCTTTGATAAATTGCATAATAAAGCACAGAAACTCCGTTTTTATCTTGCACTCTAATATCTACATTTTTTTGAGAAAGAGCAGAAACTAAATCTACATTATTGCCATAAACAGCAATTTGAATAGGGCAAATTCTTCTTTCATTACATAAATCAACATCTGCCCCCTGTGAAAGCAAAAAGAAAAATGCTTCAAAATTTGCATTCCGCATAGCCATTAGAAGTAATGTGTTTCCAAATTTATCTTGAATGTTGATATTGGAATTTTTATCAGATTTGTATAGCTTAAAAACTTCATAAAATTTATCTCTTTGCGGAATTGCTTTTACAAGCTTGAATAAGTCTGCTATAATATCGTAGTTTTGAAGTCTTGGAATGTGTCTATTATCTTTATTTGTTTTATCGTTATATATATAAGAATATGTAATGAATTTATCGCTTTCTTCATAAATTGCATCATAAAAGAATGGGTCAGGAAAAGACACAACTACCTCTTTTTTTTTCTTTTTTTTCTTTTTCTCTTGTAAAGAGAATTGACCAATAGAATTACTTCCTTTCTTTTTTAAGTCATCAACTAATTTAACACTTTTATTGAAAAATTCATCTAAATAACTTTCTTCTTTTTCTTCAATATCTTTTTTTTTACCAAATGAAAAAAACCTTTTCTTATCTGTTTTTTCAATAGTTTTTACCTCTTTTGAAGGCTTAACATCTGGTAATTGCTCTTCAGTAATAACTTCAAAATCATCAAATGTTATATTACTTCCAAATTCATCTTGCGCCCAAACATTAACCGTGAAAAAGGTAAAAAACACAAGAAGTAACATCCTTAAAAACATTAATTTATCAAATTCTAAATAAACTAAATTAAAAAGCAAGTTTTTTTTCTTTTTTATACAGATTATCTCTTTAGAAACTAAAAAACATGGAAAATGCAGATTATGGAAATTTGGCAAAAAATAAAATAATAGAATTTTAACAAAAACACACTATCACAACATAAAAGTCTTTGTTGAATTAGATTTACAATATGAAACTTTTAATGAAAAGAAAATCAAAGAATTATCTAGCAAAACAATAGAGGATTATAAAAAAACAAGCAAGATTGTGATTATTTTAGCTATAAAGTTCTAGCCTCCTATAGCTATCTACGACAGGGCTTTAATTCCTGCTACCCCCTCCATCCTTGAAATTCCCTATATTTTGCAAACAAATCAAAGGGTTTTGCGTAGGAAATAAGCAGGGTTTCACCACTTAGCCTGAAGTTCGCACCAATCAAATTTAAAAACTCACGCTTTTTGGAAAGGTGCGAACTATTGAATAAAAAAACAGCTTTTGAAGCTATATCAATTAAAGAAGAAACTATACTTTTAAAGCAAATACCCGGAATGTCTTCTTTTGCAATCTTATCTTCAATATCAGAAAGATTTTGCTTTAATGGTCTTAGAACTTCGTTTCTTTCCTCGCTTGTGATCGAAAGATCATCGGCACACCTTAAATTCCAGTTATGAATTTTGTTCTTTAAGACCTCTCTTTCTTTTTTTAACTTCTCTATTATAAAACCCGTTTCCTTACTTTCTTTTGAAAGCTCTTTTTCTACTTCCGATTTCATACTTTCAATTATATCTTTTGGAATGGTAATTTTTTTAATCGCATTAATCAATTGTGGTAATAAGTGGCTTTCAGCAATACTTGTAATGTGATCGCAGGGTATTTTCTTTTTATTAACCGGTCTAAGATACACATACTTACCTTTTTGTTTGTAAGAACTGTAAGTGCAGCCACAAGTAGAACACTTGAGAATCCCTTTAAACAAGTACTCTTCAAATGCTCTTTTATATCTTTTGTGTCCTCTTCCCCGCTTCACGTTCTGACATTTGTCAAAAAGTTCTTTTGAAATGATTCTCGGGTATTTATGCTCCCTTAAAATATCGTTTCCATCTTCATCAACATCTTCCAGCATTCCATAATAAAAAGGATGGCTTATCATTCTATCTATTTGGCTGTTTGAAAGCATTTTACCGCTCCGCAGGTTTGTAAGTCCCAGCTTTTCATACTTAAAAGCAAGTTCGCTGCAGGAATAAGAACCCGTAGCATAATCTTCAAAACACTTCTTTACAAGTATACTTCTGACTTCATCTAAAACTACATCTTTTTCTTTGTTTAAATACCCGATTGGTACGTGACCAAGCACCTCTCCGTTTCTCCGTTTTTCTCCAAACCCCCTATTCACGTTATCGCTAATAGAATTTGCAAAAGATGCTGACATCATAACAAACATCTGATAAGCCATTAATTGAGCCGAATTTGCCTTTCTATCCAAAATTTGATTCTCTCTAAGGAAGTGAAGCGTAAGCCTTCCGGCAACTCGTAACTCTTCTAAAATAGGAACTTCCTTGAAACTTCTTTGAAGTCTATCAACTGCATCACATATCAAAGCAACGGATTCCTTTTGTTTCCTTATAAACTCAATCATCTCATAAAACTGTTCACGCTCTCCACGATTGGAGCTTTCAACAAGCCTGATTTCTTTTATAATTTCAAAACCTTTACGGGTGCAGTATTCTTTCATTTTATAAACTTGGGCATCTAAAGAGTTGTTATCTTCTTGTTCTTTAGAAGAAACTCTTGCGAATATAACAGCCTTGGTTGCCTGTGCATTAATTCTCTTTTTCATAAATTTAATAATTCGTTATAATTACCTCTTCTTCTTTATATTTCTTACCTCTAATATTTCTGACAACTATTACGGTTTCTATGTTAAATATGTTTTTATCCGAATACAAATTCATTATGAAAGAATGTGCATAATTTGAAAACATAAATAAAACTCCCTTTTCATGCATCTTTAGAAGAAAGTCTCTAATCTTAATTTGTCCTTCTTTTGAATCCAAAGAAGAACTGTAATCTATCATGGTATCTCTACCTGAATAATAGGGAGGATCCAGATATATAAAATCTCCTTTCTGCGCCACATCTTCAATCTCCTCGTAAGATCCGTTCTTTATATGCACAAATTCCTTTGTATATAATGAAAAACCGATGGTATTTTAAAAAAGACAAGAATAATTTCTTTAAAACCTGGGCTGCCTAGCTGAAATTTTAAAAGCGATGATTTTAACTACTTTAAAAGAAAAAGTCAAGATATTTTGTTTACTTTCTTTAAAAACCATAGCTTGGAATTTTCATTACCCAAAACCTCAATTCCTTCTAAAGTCACTTGACTTCTTCAAATATCGTATTAACTATTGTTTGGTTGAAGGTGCCTCGAAACGCTCTAAATCAAACTTTGATAAAGCTTTCCAATCTATAAAGTCCATCTGAAGCCAAAAGGCTGAAGCGAAGCTAAAAAGCATTTGCCTCGCAAAAAGAAAAGGTACTTTAATTTTAGGGTATTTCCTCATGCCTCCTGACTCTCGTTTTTTGCAAGCTTAATGGTTTTTTTATGAACAACAACACTTTTCACTCACGATCTTTTCCTTCCAAACTTTATGGAGGGGAGTATAAATTTTCTCATGTCTTTTGGTATGGGACTTTAATCTCGGCATTTTGCAATCTTATCATTATTTTAATGACAAATGGAAGTGCATTTGGTATAGGTTTAAATATATCCTTTATTTTGCTTGGTTCATCGCTCTTTGGCAATCAAGGAATAACATTAAAAGAAAGGCCATTGCTACAATAGTACTCGGACTTTTTATAATACCCTAGATTTTATGGAATAATTTCTCTTATTTTGTTACAAGCAGGTATATCGGTTTTATGAAAAAGTTTTTAATTTTAGCTCTGCTTACTGGTTTAACTGCATGTAAAAAGGAAGCTCCCAAATGTAGTGATGAAAAAGTAACAAATCTTGCCATAGATATCTTTCATAATGAGCTTATGAAAGCTGTGGAAGAGCAAATGCTTCCAAGGGGGTACAGATTCTTTTACACTCCGGAAGAAACCCGAAAGAGGTTTGAAGGAAATAAGAGAAGATGTTTACATCAAAGTTCCGGGGCTTGATAGAAAGCAAACCGATTACAGAATGGAAAACATAAGAACCGTAGATTTGAACAAAGAAACGGGAACTTACAAATGTAAAGGCTCCATAACAACTTACAGCAAAGCAAACGGCTCAAAAGTAGGTTCTGCCGAAATTCTTTATACATCGGAGCTTGTAGATGACGGGAAGTCCTTCTACGTAACCATACAAATTCCACAATAATGTAAAGAGTAGTTTAAATCAAATGATTTAAACTACATCTTTGTTTTATATTGTTTTTAATTATTTCCTTTTAATATTTAATTAATGTATAATCATTTCAAATTTAGGGTTAATCATTTCCATTTGTATAAAAATTAAATTTAATGTTTTGTTTATCTTTGTGTATAGTGTTTTATTCTTTTTCATATATGTTTATAATGTTTTTAAAGTTTAAAGTTTCGTAAATGAAAGTTATAAATATCGGTATAAGTGTAAGTAAGGTTATTGATGTTATCGCCATTTTCGTTATCAATTTCTAATTTAAAGCTTCTGTGTATTTCTTTTGTTATGTTTCTTTCTTTTTTCATTTTTTTAAATATTTTAATCTTTTTTATTTGAAATCGTAATCTCAAAAAGACATTTGAAAGTAAATTCCAAGTAGGTCTCTTTATGCAAAATAAAAGAAGAATAAAAAATATTTGTTTTGTTTAAAAAATATGTTACTAGTAATCAACTTTTGCCATTATGGTAAGAGGAAATCAATTATTAAAACATTTATGAAACAAACAACTCAAGTTTTCTTTTTAAAAAAGTTTAACCGAAGTGGAGGAACTTCCTATAAAACAAGGAAGAGAGGCAAA
>CAZFPN010000004.1:14403-19017 GCA_964521015.1 uncultured Rickettsiales bacterium
AAATTTTAATCCTATCCTTCAAACTCCTTCTCAAGTAGAAGATTATAACCTTGCAAAAAGCATTTTAACCGATATAGAAGTTATGAAAACTTCAACAGCTTTTGCGTGTGGAATTCCTTTAAATGACGATGATTTACACTCTTTTATGAGTTTAATTATTGAGCAAGAAGAAGAATTCAGGCGAGATTATGGCATACAAAAGATTTTTAGTAATGCACTGAATGATTATGTAGGGCTGGGAGGACTTATCAGAAATAAGGATAATGTTGTAGAAGTTGGAACCCTTTTAAAGGCAAAATATTTAAAAAATGGAATCGGAACTTTGGTTACGACTAAAATTGATGAACATTTTGAGGAAATCGGAAATATACTAATAGCGGGAATTTGGGAAGAAAACACTCCTTCCATTAAACTCGTGAAAAAAACAATATGATTTTTGTTAACAAAACAATCAAATCTTATGGAGGTAACGAGATAATGGTTGAAACATATATCAAATTTTCTTCTAAACGCAAATTAACTTCTATGATTAATATTGAAGATTATCTAACCATCAAGAAGATTATTTAGCTAATAAAAGGTTTAAAAATTGTTCTGAACTTGTAGATTTATGATTTTTAATATTTTGTAATATATAAAACTTGTAAGATAAAGCCAGTTCGGGGCAATTTTTAACCACAATATCATCATGCCAGCTTCCGTAAAAAGCATCGGCACCGGAAATTGTAAGACCTTGTTTTATAATACCCATCGCAATATCCCAAGTTCCGTTATGTAGTTTAAATTTACTATTAATTCCATATTCCTTTACTGTGGATTTTGCATTTTGCACCGTTATCCCCTTTCCCAAAGTTATAAAATCATGGCGTGCAAGGAATTCCCAGGTTATTTCTTTTTCATCTACTTCTGCAAGAGGACTTCTGCAAGAGGATGTTCCTTACTCATACCGATTCCAAATTTACACTTATAAAATTCTCTTGTCTCAATATTTTTTGGCAAATGATCTAAATCTACCGGGAAAATCGCAAAATCAACAGCACCTGAATTTAATAAATCAATAACTTCCTAGTAACTTGAGTTATGAAGTTCAAATTCCGCCTTAGGATTTGTTTGAAGTATCTTCTTGAAAAAAGGTGGTAATATGTGAGAAAACATATAAGAATTGGCTGCTATCCTTATTATATTATCGTAATCCTGCTTAATTGTGGCGCCTGCATTTTCAAATAAAAAATCAACTTCATTTAAGGCTTTTTTGCAAACTTTGTAAAATCTTTTAGCTTCGGGCGTTGGGAATAGCCTTTGGTTTTCTCTTTTAAAAAGGGAAATTCCAAGTGTTTTTTCAAGGCTTGAAATTTGAAGACTGATGTTTGACTGAGCAGTATTCATTTTTTTAGAAGCTTGTAAAATAGTTCCTTCTTCCATAACGGTACAAAAGCCCCTTATTTGCCGAAGTTTGTTTTTCTTATATCCGTGTTTCATATTATAAATTTTAGATAAACTTAGTCAGTTTTGAGAAATAATATATTTGATTTATTAGTCAACACTAAATTGATTACTTCAATTAATTATTTAATAATGTTTATGAACCGTAGGTCGGCGCAAGCCAAATTAGAAGAAGCGAATATAAATGAAACGATAGCTAGAAATATTAAAATAATCAGAAGGTTAAAAGGCTTAACTTTAAAAGATATGGGCAGTATACTAAATGTTACAGGGTAGCAGGTTCAAAAGTACGAAGCAGGAAAAAACCCTATTTCCATAAATAAGCTTCTTATGTTAGCTAATGCTTTAAGTCTTCCTGTTACCTTCTTTTTTGAAGAATTTAAATTTTGATTTGTAAGGAGAAGGAATTAAAGCAGGTATTAATGTGTAAAGGATGTTTTACATTTTTAGAACAGTCTCAAACGATAATGCTTTATAAGGTGATTGTAATTTGACATATAGATTCTACGTTTAATTTCTTTCAGATCTCTGAATTATCAATATTCCTCAAAATTCATCATTACAATTTTAAAAATCAAGAATGCTTCAAATCTATTGTAAAAATAAATTGAACAATCTCCTTTTTTAAAGTAAAATTAAATTTATTTTTACATAAAAAACATTTTTTATGATTTTTTCAATTTTTACTTGACATAATATAAAAGTAGTATTTTTAAGTAAATATATATAACAATATATTCATTTAAATATGTTGAGAAATAAGATACTTTTAATTGGTCTTGGTAAGATGGGATTTGGGATTGCTTATTTCCTACAAAAATTTGGTTGTGCATTTGATGTTTTTGATTTAGATAAAACAAAAGAGAGAAGCATTTTAGAGTCCTTCAATAAATCATCTTTAAAGGATGAAAACACAACATATGATGTTATTATTTTGTCTTTACCGCCTAAAGCATTAGTGGATTTTGTTAGACAAAATTCTCACATAGGAAAAATCTTTTTAACCATAACGAGACTTGATTACCAGAATTTTGAAGAATATCAAATCTTTAATAACTTCTTAATTCAAAAAAAGATTACTTTAGTTTGTGGTTTGGGTCTTGAGCCGGGACTTAGTGAGATATGTACTCAAACTCTGATAAAGGATAAAAATATTCAAAATCTTGAAGTTTACTGCGGGGGAGTACCCCTTGATGCTAAACCTCCATTTTTTTATGATATAGTTTTTGGAAACAAGCTTCCTGCAGATTTTAAAGCCGCATTTACAAAGATTGAGGGTCGGTTGGTTAAAGCAAAGCGCTTCGATGAAGTGGAGGATATTTTCATACCAAATATAGGTTTACTTGAAAGTTATCAGGATGGCCTTATACCATATTTGGCCGAAAAAAAAAACATGCCCAATATAAGGCAAAAAACTTTAAGATGGAAGGGGTTTGCAAGCGCAGTCAAAGTGCTTAGGGAAGCTGGAATGTTTGAATCTCGGCCGTTACCGGAATTAGATATTTCTCCTAATGATTTTCTTCATCTTGTTTTAAAAAGAAATCAGACAAAAACAAAGGATATGGTGATTTTATATGTACGGGCAGACGACAACTGCTTGACAATAATTTCCAAAGGGAGCGAAGAGCTTTCAGCAATGGCTAAAACTACGGCATTTCCAATTTGCTTTGCTATAAAATACTTATCACATAAGCCTTTAAATCATGGAATAATATGGGGATATGACTTTTTTACCAACGAAGAAAGTATAGAGCTTATTTCGCAAATGGAAGAGAGTAACTTGATTGAGATTTATGAATAATTTGCTTGATGTTATAGGAGTTGGAATCGGTCCTTTTAATTTAGGACTTGCCTTAATGCTTCATGAAAAGATCGATCTTAAATTTAAATTCTTTGATAAAAAACCTGAATTTTCTTGGCATTATGGTATGAGCCTGTCAAATTCAAAAATGCAGATTCATTTCTTGAAGGATTTGGTAACTCCCATAAACCCAACATCTAAATTTTCGTTTTTGAATTATTTAGCTGAAAATGGTTTAATATATAGTTTTCTAAATAGAGATGAAGCTGTCATTTCTAGGGAAGAGTTTACCAAATACATGAAATGGGCTTCCGCTTCCTTAGGAGATAATCTACATTTTAACAAAGAGTTGAGGGATATTAGATTTAATGGCAAATTTTTTGAAATTATAGGCGATGATAGAAAACATTATACAAGGCATTTAGTTGTAGGTACGGGAATTCAGCCAAATATTCCAGAACACTGCAAGGACATGATTTCAGAAAAATTCTTTCATAACAATGAGTTTATATTGAAAGCTTCAAAGTTAGATTTTGCAGAAAAGCGAGTAGTTATTATTGGAGGTGGGCAAAGTGGTGCTGAGATTTTAGAGCATTTATTGACAATGGCAAATCCTCCAAGTAAAGTTAGCATAATATCTAAAAGAATCAACTTTGGTGTTTTGGAGGATACTCCATTTGCAAATGAATTACATCACCCAAATTATGTAGATTTGTTTTATGACTATCCTACGGAATCAAAGGATAGTCTTTTAAGGGAGCAACTTTTAACAAGTGATGGTATATCGAAAGAGCTTTTATTTTCAATTTATACAAAGCTCTATGATTTAAAAGCCATAAAAGATTCTAGTTTACAAGCTCAGTTTTTACCAAATCATAATTTAACCAGAGCTTCAAAATCAGGTAGTGCTTATATCCTTGAATTTGATGATTTTATTAAGGGGCAGAGGAGAGAAATATCGGCAGATATTGTAATTCTTGCAACTGGCTACAAATCTCATATACCGGAATTTTTAACAAATTTAATACCAGAAGCGGCAACACTTAATAGGGATTACTCACTTGATTCAAATAAACGGATATTTATTCAGAATTTTTCAAGAAAGTCTCATGGGGTTTCAGATCCGAATTTGAGTCTAGTTTCATTTAGAAATGCTAGGATAATTAACAGTATAGCGGAGGGAAATATTTACAATATAGATCATATTCAATCTTTAATTTATGATAAACAGTTAGAGATCGACGGTAAAGCCGGAATGCGAAACTAAGTGGCAGAATCATTTAGAAACTGAGGTAATAGTTATTATAAAAGGGAAAGGTAGGCTTTATTCTGATTCGTTAAATTTAGATTTTGAAGAAATGCATGAAGGT
>CAZFPN010000004.1:19027-24681 GCA_964521015.1 uncultured Rickettsiales bacterium
CATGTAATTAGAAATAATACTTTGGAAAATCTTGAAATTATTGGTATTTATTGGGCTGAGAGTCCAAAATATATTCCAAATAACGAAGGAGGTGATATAGTGAATTTAATATTACCAAGCTTTACTACGCCAAATGGAAGAATGCACCTAGGGCATATTGGGGGTCCTGTGTTACTTGCTGACATTTTTAAGAGAGCTCAAATTTGCTTAGGTTTTAAGGATTCTTATGAATTAACTGGTAGCATCGGTTTTCAGACTCATGTAAGTGTTACAGCGAAAAAGCTTGGCCTCTCTTATTTTGATACTGCAATTAAGTTTTCAGATGATTTTTTAGAAAATTATAAAAACTTAAATATAGATTTTGATGAATTTATAACTTTAAAAGACTATGAGCTTTACGAACAAGAAAGCTTGGAATTTATAAATCATCTTAAATCTCTAAACCTAGTTCAATTGAAAGAAAAGAACGCTCCTTTTTGTGAAAGCTGTAATAAATTTATCTTTGAGGTAAATGTTATAGGGGGCTGCCCTAGCTGTCATGACCTTATAAGTGGAGAATGCGAGACATGTGCGGAGTTTGTGCCTGATGATAACATTATTGATCCAAAATGCAAAACTTGTGGAAATGAGGCTATTTTTAGACCTCTAAAGCGCATGTTCATAAATCTTGAAAATTATAGAGAAATAATCCAAAACCTCTTGATGAGAGGGACTTTTAGAGGTAATGCCGGAAATGACGTAGAACGCTTTTTATCGAAAACATTGCCAGAAATCCCCTTGAGCATTTATGCGGAAGAAGGAATTCCATTTCCTGAATTTGAAGGTCAAAAGATTTATTCAGCAATAGAGCTTATTCCTAGATTTTTAACTGCATTAAGGAAGCTTTCTTCTAAACGGCATTTTGAAACAAATTCCAAGTTTAGATTAAATCTATTTTTTGGCAAGGATAATAGTTATTTACGATGTATCATTTTTCCGATACTATTAAAAGTCTATAAGCCAGATATAATCTGTGATTTATTTTTTAGTAATGAGTTTTGGAATCTTGGCAGAGAAAAATTCTCTACTTCAAGAGGCAATGTCCTTTACGCGGACAATCTCCTAAGGGAAATCGATGCAGATTGGATTAGGTTTTGCCTAACACTTGCAGATATATCAGCAAAAGAGTGTAATTTCGAGCAAGAGACAGCTAAAAATAAAGTTGAAATTTACAACTTTAGTCTTTATGGTATAATCGGTAGGATTAATGCAAAAATGAAAGATGATTTTGCCTTTAAAATTCCGGAGGCTGGAATTTGGGAAAAAAGACATATTTACTTTTATGAATTTTTAGAATCCCAGATAAAAATGGTAGCTAAAGCATTTAGCAAAGATGCTTTCAATCCGAGTAAGATAAATGATTTAGCGCGCAATATTTTGGAAGAGCTATCGGCATTTTCTTTACTTTTGGATCTAAATTATACAAACAAAAATATTTATAGAACTGTGATGGCACTTAATTTGTTAGGACTTAAAGTTCTGTTTCTGACACTTGCCCCAATAATGCCAATTATTTCAAGAAAGATTTTAGATTCCTTGCAAGAGGACATCATCTTAAATCTTGAATTTCCAAAACCAAATACATTAATCAATGAAATAAAACTATGAAGTACGTATTATTTATAAACTTTAGAAGACTTTTAAAGGAAGCAATTACCGGATTTGAAGCGGCAAGAAAACTGGGGTTTAAAGTTATGCTTGCTTCAAGCAATTTACCAAAATCCCTAGAGCCTTTCGTTGATAAGTTTATCAAAGTAGAGCAAAATACTAAAGAAAATATTTTACCTTTAATTAAAGGTTGCGATATTGCAGGTGTTATTCCATCAACTGAAACTTCAATTGAAATTACCGCACTTGTGGCGAAAGAGTTGGGCTTGCCTTGTATGCCAATAGAAAACGTTAGATACGCAAGGGATAAATCAGCTCTCCGAGAAAAAATATCGCACCCGTCAAAGATTATTGAAGCTGAAGAGGATGCAAGAGATTTTCCGTTACCAGCTATAATTAAACCAGCTAATTCCTCCGGCAGTACAGGAATTTATGTGGTCAAAACTAAGGAAGATATAGAATTTTTCCTTCAAAATAAAGGATATGTGGCAAATCCATCTTATGATATAGCATTAAAAAAAGATAAAACGACTTTCGTTATTGAGAAATACATAGATGGCACCGAAGTGAGCGTTGAAGGATTTGTTTATAATGGTAAGGTTAAAATTGTTGGAATAACAAGCAAAGAGACAACACCTGAATGGAAGCTTGAAATAGAGCATATATTTCCGGAAAAATTACTCAAGAATATTGAAGATTTGATAAAATCAAAAACTGAGGAAATTGTTCTAATGTTGGGATTTAGCACTTGATGAACCACGTGATTTTTGGGCGTCCTGCGGGCGGATATATTGCATCTCATGCAATAAAAATAGCTTCAGGATATGATTTTTATGAAAACCTAATTCGCGTTTCTACGGGACAAATCCCTTTAGATTTTGGAACTGCTTCAAAGTATGCAGGGATTGTATTTATCAAGGCAGAAAAAGAAGGAATATTAAAAGGCTTCCAAGGTATAGATACGATTCTTTCTCATCCATTTACGGAACATTTAAGCTTTGAAGTTAAAATTGGAGAAGATGTAGTATTGCCGCCAAAAGACTTTAGAAAAGTGATTTTGCTTGCAGTAATTGCCTCCTGCCCTAATTACGAGCTTTTAAAGGAGCATTTACAATTTGTTCGTGAAACTTTAGTTCCAATCTATGAATAGAGTCTGGTTTCAAGAAATTATAAGCAGTGGAGTATTTTTTGGTGCAATATCATTTATTTTGCTCTTTTTAAGCTCAGATAAAGGCTTTTCGCCCGCAGAGGTTGCGAGTCTCATGTTTATCTGCTCTTTTTGGGCAAGGGGAAGTAGAGTGTTACTGGCCCCTATTTTAGATAAAATTTCAATTAGATTAAACTTCTGTTTATTTCATTTGAGTGGAGCTGTAGGGTATTTGGGCTTGATTTATGCGAAAAGTTTTTTAGAAAGTAGTATAGCGGTTGTTTTAATTGGTTTCTTTTTCGCGGGAAGTAATCTTTTAATTAGGGTTTTAATACCAGACTTAAATAAAGGAGAGGTACTTAATAAAACATTTGCAAAACTTCATGTTGTGACAAATATTGCCGCAGGGCTTGCTCCTCTTGTGATGAATTTGCTATTTGATTACAATATGACATTTAGCTTTCTTGTCATTTCTGTGCTTTTAGGTGTATCAAGTGTGATTTCTTTTATAATGATGAAAAACTTGAAACTATCGGTACAAAAACCCTTTTTCAAAAGCTTTATAAAATTACTTTTGGACTTTAAGCTTTACAAGTTATATTTTTTTACAATTACTTTATGGCTTATCTATGCACAAATTTTCTCTCTTGCTCCAATTTTATTAAAGCAAAGCTATGGATTGCAGAATTTAATTTGGATAATAGGCGCCTTAAACGGAGTTATGATAGTGGCATTTTCTGTTAAAATTAATGGGTATTTGAGTAAACTATTTAGTAATTATAAACTTCTGTTTTTCACTTTAATTTCAAGCTTGATAGGGTTTGGAGTAATTCTATTTATACCAAATATTGGGGCTCTATTTGTAGGAATTTTTATAATTACACTTGCTGAAATCATTTTCATCCCTGCGCTTCAAAGCACTTATTCAGCAAGTGTTCCTTCAGAGCAAAGAGTTGCAAGCTTTGCCATTAACGCTTGCCTCATTGGTCTGGCTCAAGGTCTTGGCTTTTATATCGGCACCTTTATTGGACTCGCTGCTTGATTGGTTATTTAAATCTACCCTAGCAACTTGTTCCTCATGTTGTAAATTAGCACTATTAAATGGCTTTTGTGCATTAAATTGCAGGGCATGGTTAGTGGTGGATTTATTTAACTGCATCAAGCTTTTCAATGATGTTTTTTGAATTCCATTTTCTGTAAAATTTTCAGGGTTAAGCCATTCCTCAAAAGCATTTTTGATTTGTGGCCATTCTTCATTTATGCATGAAAAAACTAAAGTATCTCTATTCTTGCCCTTGGTAACCATATGATTTCTTAAAGTTCCTTCAAGAGTAAAGCCAAATCTTTCTGTAGCCATTTTTGAAGGTTCATTCAAGCTATTACATTTCCATTCAACCCTTCTGTATCCAAGTTCATCAAAGGCATACTGCATTAAAAGAAAGATGCTTTCGGTGGACATTGTAGTTCTTTGAAGGCTTTTTCCAAAAAATATCCCTCCAATTTCAAGTCTTCCATGCTCAGGATTAATATCCATAAAAGAAAGACTTCCCAGTGCTTTTTGTTTTTGATTTATACAGGTATAATAGACTCTTGATGGGTTTTCCTCTGCTTTTTTTAGCCAATTTAAAAAATCTTGTTTACTTTCAAAGGGGCCATTAAAAAGATATTTCCAAATCCCCTCATCTTTTCCAACTTCACTCCAAAGGTCATCTCCATGTTTATCAACACTTAATGGTTCTAAAGTTATAAAATTTCCTTTTAGATTTAATTTTTCCGGATTTCCTGCTTTATAATCTAACATAAATAGTACTAATTCTACAATGGATTGAGTGTAAACGGAATATTTCTAAATTTCAACCTTTCTTTCTAAGTCTACAAAATTCCCTATATTTTGCAAACAAATCAAAGGGTTTTGCATATGAAATAAGTAGGTTTTCGCCCATTTGTAATAAGCTCGGAAATAGAATTTTGATAATTCCCCTTTTTTACTCTCATTAGAACCTTTAAATAAAGACTAACTTTTGGAATAAAGTTCAAAAATTATTGAAATGGGTTTATTGAATTCATCTTCTAGCTTTGAAAATTTGCTTAATTTTACCTTTCTGTCCTAAATTTCCTTTTTATAATGAAAAATGCTGTTTTTTGTAAAGAAAGGTAAAAATCAACCCTTTAAAACTCTTTTAGCAAATCTTTCAAAACTCCACTACCCACGGCATTAAAATAGCGAAATTCATCTTTTTCTTTGTAGGCATATGTTATGTCTTGTATTCTGCTATCTTCCTTGATATATTTCTTAAATTCTTTATCAATTATGTGATTTCCAATGCAAATTAAATGAGAATTTTGCTTATTTAAATAATCGTATTCAAATAATTGACCGACTGAATGCCTTAAGCAATCCCAATTTGAATTGGCAATTTTAACCTCAACAATAACATTCTTTTCTTGTGAAAATAAATCTATTCTTTTGTCAGTATCTGGTATTGCATACTCCTTCTTAAGCTCGCAAACACTCTTTAAATTTGTAATTACATCTTCCGCTAGTTCGTCATGCAAAGCCTGTCTCTCAGATTCATTTTGTGCTTCATTATTTAAAAGCTTCCATAAAGGAATATTTTCTTTAAACAAAATCCTTTTAACATCGTTCCATTTATCATCACCAAAATTTACAATTTTATCGCGTACAAATTCATCTTTTTCATCCTCCTCACCCTTGTAAATATAGAATTTTTGTATATAATCCTCAATAAATCCATTAGCACCTTCATTTGTAAAAAATTCTCCACCTAATTCTTGCCCCACAATACAAGAAATAGGAGGGACTTCATATTTTTTATTACCTTCCTTAAAACGCCATAAA
>CAZFPN010000005.1:0-22471 GCA_964521015.1 uncultured Rickettsiales bacterium
CAACGACTATGTTGTCTCCTGCTATGCTTTTTCCAAGTGCAATTGGAATGTGAAAATCAGTTTCTTTGTATTCAATTCCATCTAAAATTTCCCTTAAAAAAACGGTTTCCCTTTCTATATTTGGAATTTCAACAGCCAAAGAACTGCTTGAAGGAATAAGGCTTATTCGTGCTGATTTTGCCTTTAGGGAGCGGGAAATCTCTTCTGCCAAGCCAACAACACGAGAGGCTCTAATTCCTGCTTTTGGCTCAACTTCATACATCGTAATTACAGGGCCGACCCTTGAACCCTTGATTATTGCCTCGATTCCAAAGTCAAGCAACACTTTGCTCAATTCTTTTTCTATGTTTTTTGTAAGAGTGAGATTTTTTGCATTTTTCTTTTGATTTTCCCCGCTATTTAAGGCAAGAAGCGAAATTGATGGCGGAATATATTTAATTATTGAATGCACCTTTTGTGCCATCAAAACTGGGGCTTGGGCTTCCATTCTTGAAGGCTTTTTTTGGCTTACGAATTCCTGCTTTTGTGCAATTTTTTGTTTTCTTTTAAAAGTTAAAGGAAGAGCTATTTTAAAGCGAATTTTTGAGAGAAAAAATCTAACAAGCTTTATTTCATGAAGGTTTAAAGCAAATGTTGTCAAGGCTAAGAAAACGGCAAAAGAAACTACTAAAATCAAGCTAAAGTAGGAATATCTTTGAAGCACCTCGGAAAGTAAAAAACCTAAATATCCGCCAATTAAATGATAAAAAGTGAACTCGTATTTTTTCACACTACCGAGCAAAAAACAAAGTAAAATAAGGCTTAAAATTAAGGAAAATGTTCTTATTTTGTATCTTGCAGGAAAGCCATTTAAGGCAAAAATAAAGGCAAATCTCAAAAAAATAAAAACGATAAAATAAGATGCAAAACCGAAATATTGCACGAAGTGATAAGCCATTTTCGCACCAAAAGCTCCAAAAATGTTGAGCTTTCCGCCTTTTTCAATTAGGTCTATCGGGTTGTAAGAAACCAGCGAAAGAAACAGCACAAAGGAAAAAATAAAAAAGAAAATTGTCGCAAACAGCAATTTATAATTTTCCCTTAAAAAGTTTATGGTTTGGTTTATCTTCTGTAAAATCACAAAATACAAATAATTTATTGACTTATAATATCATATTGTTTAGAATTTTTTGAAATGTCAAATTATGTTTTATGAAAAATCAAGAATTAATCAATATGTTAATTTATCGCAGTTGGCACAGGGGTTCCAAGGAAACTGACATACTTCTTGGGGATTTTGCAAAAAGCGAAATTCACAGCCTTTCACCTGATGAAATTGCAATTTATACAAAATTAATTGAAGAAAATGACTGGGATATTTATGAATGGATATTAAATGAAACCGCTCAAATTCCTTCGCAATATCTTGGAATTATTGAAAAAATTCGCAGTTTTAATATCTCAAAAATCAAAAAAATATGAAAACAATTTTTTCTGGAATTCAGCCCACGGGCAAGCTACATTTAGGCAACTATCTTGGGGCAATTAAACCTTGGAAGCAAATGGTGAACGAAAGAACTGATGCAAATTTTTTCTTTTCAATCGTTGATATGCATGCCATTACAATTTTCCAAAACCCCGAAGAATTGCGAAATACAAGCCTTGAAACTCTTGCAATTTACCTTGCATCTGGAATTGCACCTTCAAAAAATGTCACTCTTTTTAAGCAATCAAATGTTAAGGAACATGCTGAATTAAGCTGGATTATTTCCTGCAACACCCCACTTGGCTGGCTTGATAGAATGACACAATATAAAGATAAAACCAAAGAAAACAAGGAAAGAGAATGCCTTGGACTTTATGCTTACCCCTGCCTTATGGCATCTGACATTTTGCTTTACAACACAAGCGAAGTCCCAGTTGGGGAAGACCAAAAGCAACACATAGAGCTAACAAGAGACATCGCTATTCGCATCAACAAACTTTATAAAAGTGAAGTTTTTACAGTTCCTGAAGCGAAAATTTCAAAAGCAAAAAGAGTTATGTCCCTTAAAGACGGCGGGAAAAAAATGAGTAAATCAGATTTAAACGAAGGGTCTCGCATCAATTTAACCGATGGAGCAGACGAAATTGCCAAAAAAATCGCAAAAGCAACAACGGGAGACATAAGCTCACCAGAAATTGCGAATTTAAAGCTGATTTATAAGGAAGTTTCAGGGCAAGATTATCAATTTGAAGAAAATCCCTCTTTTGCAAAATTCAAATCTTCCCTTGTCGATGTTTTAATTGCGGAAATTGAGCCTGTCTCAAAAGAATTTCACAAGCTTTGTGCTGAAAAAACCGAACTTTCTAAAATTTTGAAAGAAAATGGAGAAAAGGCAAGTCAAACCGCTTTTGAAAATATGCAAAGAATAAAACAAGTGATAGGGTTTTGATGCATAATTTCCATTCCCACGAATTTAAATATCTTGTTAAAGCAGGAAAGAGAGTGCTTAAAAATCACTTAAAAAGATTTTTAATTTCTTCATTAATCACGATTGGTCTAGCCTTACCATTTTCCATTTGCACGAAAACTAAAAGTGTTTTAACTTCTGCAATTTTTTGCTTCGTTTCAGTGTTTGTAATTAAGTGAGTAAGCTCGATTGATGTATTCCCAATTTTTGTTGCCTCAACTTCAATTTCAAGTAAATCATCAAGCTTTGCAGGAGAAAAATATTCTACATTTGCATTCCTTAAGACAAAAAACTTCCCCTCCTGTGCTAGTTTTAGCAAATCTAAGCCATTTGCACGGCACATTTCTGTTCTTGCCCTTTCTGCGAAGTCTAAATAATTCGCATGATAGACAATTCCAACGGCATCGGTATCACTAAAGTATACTCTCACAAAGTGTCACTTTTCCAACCCTATTTTGAGAGTAAGCTTCTTCAGAGCTTCCTTCAACTAAAACAACCTCTTTTCCGTAACTAACTGTTGAAATCATAGAGCTTTGAAGACCATTTTTCACAAGATATTTCTTAACGGCATTCGCTCTTCTTTCGCCAAGTGCATAGTTGTATTCAATACTACCTCTTTCATCACAATAACCAGAAACGACAACCTTTTTCACGAATGATTCATTTTGTTTAATGAATGCAATTTGGGCATCAAGAATTTCTTTTTGTGATTTTGAAATTTCAGCACTATCAAATGCGAAACCGATTCTATCTGGAATGAACATTTCGTTTGAAAGACTTTCAGATGAAACTAATGAATTGAAGTTTGAAGTTTGCATTGGTGATTCTTCTCTAGCTTCAAGGGTTTTGGGATTTTCAAAATCTTCCTGAGTTTCGTTCACTGGGCTTTTTTTACATGCAACGGTAAGACCTAAAACCGAAACTAATAGCACATTATAAAGGTTTTTCATAACCATAAAAAAAATTACTTACTTTTATGAGTAAAGGGTTTTTTTTAAATTGCAAGTAAAATTTTCTTGTAAAATAAAAAAATATGTTTTATAGTAATTTTATAAGTTAATTTGCGAACAAAACGATGACAAAAAAAACAAGAACCCCTAAAGAACCGCTTAAAATCATATCAAAATTCAACATTGAGGGGGGGAATGTCGCAAGAAATACAAAAAGAGAGAAGGTTAAAAATAAAAAATTAACTCCATCTTCAAAAAGGTGGATGGAAAGGCATTTAAATGATGAATATCGTGCTAAAGCCGAAGTTTTTGGCTACAGAGCAAGAAGTGCCTTTAAAATCATTGAAATTCAAGAAAAGTTTGATGTTTTTAATCTCGGCAAAGGGTATCTTAAAATAAAAGCCCCAAAAGCAAAACAAATTTTAGACCTAGGCTGTGCCCCCGGAAGTTGGAGCCAGGTTGCCATAAAGCAAACAAATTCTGAAGTTGTTGGGGTTGATTTGCTTGATATTAAACCGCTTGAAGGGCTTACTTTTTATAAAGGAGATTTTTGTGATGAAAATTTGCAAAAAATATTACTTGAAAAGTATAAAAAATTTGACTTAATCATAAGCGACATCGCCCCAAACACAACAGGACAAAAAACTGTTGATAGCCTTGCTTTAATTGCAATCATTGAAAAAGAATGGGAATTTATCAAAAACTTTTTAAGCGATGGAGGTGCCTTCATTTGTAAAGTTTTTAGAAGTGGGGCGGAAGAAGAATTGCTTAATGAAATGAAATCAAAATTTGGTTTTATTCGCCATTTTAAGCTAAAAAGCTCAAGGGCGGAATCAAATGAATTTTATTTTATTGCTTTAAATTTTAATAAATTTTATGACTAAAAAAATCGTTATTCCTTGTTTTGTTGGTGGTGCTGTTAGTCCTACTGAATTTTTTATTGGTTCACCCGCTGAAGGCTCTGACCCTATAACATTTCAAACAAAATGGCTTCAGCAGGTTAAAAAAGGAGCCGTTCCTCCTGAAATTATGAAAGCTATTTTAGATATATACAAACTCGCTCAAGAAACTAATGTAAATTTTGAAGAATTGTGCTATAATGCTTTTAACGAAAAGTAAAATATGAAAACTGATTTGCCAATTGAAAATGCAATCAAAAAGTTTTCAAAGCTACCGGGATTTGGTCCGCGCTCTGCAAGAAAAATCATTTTGCATTTTTTAAAAAATAAAAATATAATATCGGAATTTATTGCAAATCTGCAAGAATTAGAAAGAGAAGTGAAAGTGTGCCTTGAATGTCATAATCTTTCCACATTTGAAGTATGTGAGATTTGCTCAAATGAAAACAGAGAAAGAAACAAACTTTGCATCGTGTGCGATGTTGATGACATTTGGAGTATTGAAAAATCAGCCACTTTCAAAGGAATTTACCATTCACTGGGGGGTAGCCTTTCTGCTGTTGCGGGCATTACTCCTGAAAAATTAAATCTTGCAAGCCTTTTTAATCGTCTCACAAAAAACGATTTTGATGAAGTGATTTTTGCAAACAATCTTTCCGTGGAAGGGGCGACGACCGTATTTTATATAATTGATGAGATAGAAAGCCTTAAATCGCAAGGAATTATCAAAGAAAGCTTGATTATAACCGAACTTGCAAATGGCATTCCAATTGGTGCAAGCCTTGAATATATGGATGAAGGAACACTTAAAGTCGCTTTTAGTTCAAGAAAAACCCTGAAATATTGAATATAATTTTTTTCCTTGCTTTTTAAAATTTTTGCCTTCAAGATTTATACAATTTAATGTTAAAAATTTATGAGAAAAGTTGTTGTGATAGGCTCTGGCCCTGCTGGATATTCCGCCGCTATCTACCTTGCAAGAGCAAACTTAAAACCATTGATGATTTCTGGTTTTGATGAAGGTGGTCAATTAATGACAACGACAGATGTTGAAAATTACCCTGGTTTTGCTGAGGTAATTCAAGGACCTTTTCTTATGGAACAAATGAAAAAACAGGCGGAACATGTTGGCACTGAAATGTTGATGGATAAAGTCGTTTCCGTTGATTTTAAGTCAAACCCTTTCGTGATTAAAACGGAATTTGGTGCTGAATTTATGGCAGAAAGAATAATAATTGCAACTGGGGCACAGGCAAAATGGCTTGGAATTGAAAGCGAAATGGAATTTAGAGGGTACGGAGTTTCTGGCTGTGCAACCTGCGATGGATTCTTTTTTAAAGGTAAAGAAGTAATGGTAATTGGTGGGGGCAACACGGCAGTTGAAGAGGCTCTTTACCTAACAAATCATGCTTCAAAAGTGACTCTAGTGCACAGAAGGGAAAGGCTTAGATGCGAAAAAGTCCTTGAAGAAAAGCTGTTAAACCACCCAAAAATTAATGTCATCTGGAACTCTCAATTAATTGAAGTTTTGGGGGAAAAGGAAGGGCAAAAAAAGGTGACAGGGGCAAAATTGCAAAATACAAAAGGCGAAGTTTCCGAGCTTAAAGTTGAGGGGATTTTTATTGCCATCGGACACAAACCTTCAACCGATTTCCTTTTAAATTCTGGCATTGAAATGGACGAGGAAGGATACATCAAAGTCAAAGCAGGAACAACACAAACGAACATTGCTGGGGTTTATGGGGCGGGCGACGTGGCTGATAAAATCTATCGTCAGGCCATCACCGCTGCGGGCTTTGGTTGCATTTCTGCACTTGAAGTGATTAAAAGCTTTGAATAAGCCATTATGCGGGAAATTTCAATCTATATTCACTTTCCTTACTGCGAATTGAAATGCCCTTATTGCGACTTTAACAGCCATGTAAATACTGATTTTAAAGAAGATTTGCATATAAAATCATGGAAAAACGAGCTTGATTTCTTTTTTAGGCAAATTTCGCAAACACATCTATTGAGAAGTGTTTTTTTTGGAGGAGGGACGCCTTCTCTTATGAAGTCCAAAAGTGTTTTTGAAATTTTGGAATACATCAAAAAAAGCCCTTATCTTGAAGTAAAAAACCCTGAAATTACACTTGAAGCGAATCCTTCTTCCGCTGAATATCGCAAATTTAAGGAATTTAAAGAAGCAGGAATTAACAGGCTTTCAATTGGGGTGCAGTCTTTAAATAAGCAAGATTTGAAGTTTTTAGGACGAAAACACGATGAAAATGAGGCAAAAAATGCAATTTTAATGGCGAGGGAAGTTTTTGAAAATTATTCTTTTGATTTAATTTATCACCTTCCCAATCAAACCCTTGAAAAATGGCAAGAAGAACTTGAGTATGCGGTTAAAAAATATGCATCCTTCCATATTTCCGCTTATACACTCACGATTGAAAAAGGGACAAAATTCTTTAAAATGCACGAGGACGGAATTTTTCAACTGCCAAAACAGGAAGATGAATTTTACGATTTGACAAACGAGATTTTGCTTAAAAATAGCTTTACAAGGTACGAAATTTCAAATTATGCAAAAGTGGGTTTTGAAGCCTTACACAACCTTTCTTACTGGCAAAGCATTGATTACATCGGCATTGGGGCTGGGGCACACGGAAGAATTACGAAAAATGGCAAGCGATTTGCTACACAAAATTTTTCTGCCCCTGAAAAATACTTAAATCAAGCTTTGAACGAAGGGAATGCCTTGCAAAGCTTTGAAGAACTTTCAAAAGAAGATATTATAAAAGAAACTTTAATTATGAATTTAAGGTGCATTGCAGGCTTGGATTTAGGCTTTTTTGAGGCAAAATATGGCTTTGATTTGCTTTCCTGCCTTCCGCAAAAACACCTTGATTTAATGCAGGAAAATGGGCTATTGGAAGTTTATAAATCGCATATAAAATTAACAAGAAAAGGCTTGAATGTAGCTAATGCGATAGTCCAAAAACTCACTTAGAAAATGTGTAAAAAGAACTTTCTCTGCCTTCGCTTAATGCCTTCTGCTGGTATTTTGTCTTCACCCACCATTCTGGAAAGGATTTCTCTTTGAACGAAAAAAGTTTTTGCTCGCTTGCAACTTCGTTTATGTGAAGTTTGTAAGAGGGGTGGTCTGTCGCAACCATTAAATTGCCATCTTTTGCAAGTTTTTTATGCACGATTTCTAAAAATTGTAAATTCAAGATTCGCCTTTTGTGATGTCTCTTCTTCGGCCATGGGTCTGGGAAAAACAAAAAAACCGCCTTAATGCTTTCGTCTGGCATTTTTGAAAGCAGATCTCTTGCATCTTCCATAAAAAAACTGATGTTTTGAAGATTTTTATCAAGTGCCTTTCCTGCCATTTGAAGCACTCCATCCAAAAAAACTTCGCAAGCGATGTAAGAAATGTGAGGGTTTAAACTTGCATAATTCACCGCCGTCTCCCCGTTTCCACTGCCAATTTCAAACACGACTTCCCCTTTAGTTTCAGGCTTTGCAATTCGCTTTGGAATGAACTCATCTTGCAAAAATTTTTTTCTATCGGATGATGCTCCCCTAATTCTCTGCCTTGCGAAAGAAGGTAAAAATTCTTTTTCTTCAAAATTTTTCATACTTAATTAATTAAAATTCCAACTATACTTGGTCTTCTTTCGGAAAAAGGTTTTATGAAAATACGACCTTCGTTTTTTTCAATTACTCCAAAAGGGATGTCCGAAGTTAGAATGCCATTTTCATTTGACGTAAAAACTTCTTCGCCTTCTTCAATTGTATCTTGATTTTTTGAAGTGTAAAGAAGCTCTATATTATCACTTTCACCGAATGCAAGACCGTATACCTTGCTTTTTTTTGTATAGACAGGAATACGCGAATTTGAATCAAAAATTGAAATTATATTAATTTTCTTCCCATTTGAAACAGAAACCCTACCAAAAAAACCTTGGCTTGAAATAACGGCAGAATTTGGCGGTATGAATTCGTCCGTTTTAGCAAAAATTACCACATCACTTAAAATTCCATTTGCAGAATAATAAGATGGACTTATTAAAACAAGTTTCATTGAATCAATTTTGACTTCAAAAATCAACCTCTTGATAGCCTCAAGAGTGGAAAGAATCGCCCATTCTCTTTCTTCTAATGTTTTTAAGTGCAAAAATTCTATTTCATTCGTTTGCTGTTCTTTTGTTTCATTTCTTGAAAGCTTTTTCAATGGATAAAATGGATAGCTCACCATTTTTAAAACAGGATTAACGATTGAAATGAAGTTTATCTTCAAAGTCTCAAAGCTTTTTTCTTTCTTTACTGAAAGCCACATTACTAAAAAATTCACCTTTATGACAAAAGCAATTAATGCTAAATGCTTAATTTGTGATTTTAACTTCAAAACTTTCCTCTTCATAAATTAACTAGAAAATTGTGAGTAGAGTAATTTCATCTCCTCAAATTTATCATTAAAATTTGTTGCCGATTTTAAGCCTACAAGATAATCATCATTTATATCAAAGCCTGCAAGCAGAAAATAGAAGACCTCTGAAAAATCAGCATTAAATTCTAATGATATGACTTTATCAGCATGTTTTAAAACAAAAAAATCTTCCTGAAATGCGAAGTGATTGATTAAGTCTCTTTCATGTTCCGTCAGCTTTGCAAAGCTAACAATATTTTTTAGATAATTGTTTGATATATTATTTTCTACAACCCCATAATTCACAAAAGCGGGGTTATATATTTGGGTTGAAAATAAATCAATAATCTCTTCGTCTTCTTCTTCCGTTTCGTATTCTTGAAAAAAAGAATATCTTTCAATCCCAATCAAAACAACATTATTGTTTTTTAGCTTTTCTAAAGTTGAAATAATTGCCTTTTTTGGCATTCCACAATTAAGAAAAAGCTCAAGGAAGGAATCTATTTTAAGGATGGTCTTGACTTTATCTTGAGTTAGTTGAAGAATTGCATTAATTAAATAACTCAAAAGAAATTCGACAGATTCTTGGCTTTCTTCAATTAATTTTGAAATGTTGATTGAAAGAAAATCTCCTGCTTTTAAAGAAAGAATATCGTCTTGATTTGAATTAAAGATATGATTCATAATTCCGCCTTCTGAAACTTCGTGAAAAAACTGCTTTACTATTTTTTCATTATCAATAATTGAAATTAATTCTTTTAAATCAGCAAATTTACCTTCGTTTTGAATTAAAAACGGCATTAACTTTTCTTTTATGTAGTCGTGAAGATTTTCTGATTTTGGCATATGAAAATCGAGCGATTGCCTTATAAAATTTGCAAAAGCATTGTGGTTGGAAAAAAGCTGAACAGGGTTTAAGAAAAGATTATTTTGGTCTTTTTTTAGGGAAGCATATTTGTATTTTCCGCCAACAAATAAATTTAGCAATTTTGATGTTGCTCCGTTATCTATGTTAATAATTCTTGTTCTAAATTTCAACGACTGATATATTAAAAAATTAGTCAATGCAGTACGTTTTACATCGTAATCTTTTCCAAAAAAAATTGTATTTCCAACATCACTAGAATCGTGAAAATTGAAAAAGAATGGGTAACCTTCATTTGACTTAAAAAGGCATACTGCTTCACCCCAAGTGTTATGATAAAGTTTGCCTATTGGGTGGCTATCTATTGATGCAAAACCCCCTATTTTATTTGTTTGAATTGGTTGCATTCTTTTTAAATAATAAAAATTCGCTGGAATTGAGGCAAAAAAGCTTTCCTCCACCGCAACATCTTCTCTTACAAAAACAAACCCTGTTTCGTGCAGAAGTGTAATAATTTGAGACATTTCCGAATTGAGAGAATCTTCATTTTTTGCAATTACTATAATTGAAATTTGATTTTCACCATATTCAAGGTTGTTGGCTTTTTCTATGTCGCTAAAGGCATTTTTATCAAAACCTAACTGAGACATCATTTTGTAATCTTTGCTTACCTTCAACATTGAATATTGAGCATAGTATTTATCAAAAACATCAGCAAAATTTATAAAATCAAAAGCTTGACAAACTATAAACTCAAAAGGTAAAACGAGAATTTTATCTAAAATGGTAGGGTTTGTTTCTAGGTAATGTTTTAAAGTAATTATTCCAACAGAATTGGAGCCGAAATCGTTTTTAATGTTAATTCTATTTGACCGCAAATTCAATGCAGAAAGTGAAAGAACGGAGGAAATATCAGCTTCGTCCAAATCTATTTTTACATCAATTAAATTCAACAACTTGTTTAAAAAAGCTATGTTTTCAGAATAATAAATTCCGTTTTCTTGCTTTATTTTCAAGCAATTTGGGGAATAAAGCGACAAATCTTTCATCATTCCGTCAACGGCATTTGTTAACTTTTCAATTCTTTCGTTAATTTCTTTTTCAATGAAATTTTTGAGACGCAAATCGGTAAAATATTTCATTAAAACATCTTTATCTTTAATTTCTGGACCTTTCAATATAATGCTTACATAAAGCTCGTTTGCAAATTGTTTATCAAACTTATTGAACTTTGTCCAAGTTTGGTTTAAAGCAGAGTGAAAATCGCCATCATTCGTCAAAAGTTCGTCTAATTTTGCAGTTCTTCTAATTGTGTGTATCCAAAATGCAAAATCATCAGATTTAATGTTGTTTTGAATTGCAGTTCGCAAAAATTCACGCAAAGTAATGTGCTTTGCGTCGTGGTGAAGTTCTCTATTGAGAAAGTTATTGACCTTTATCGTTTGAATTATATGCAAGTTTTTTGTGATGATAGTCCTTTCATTGATGTGTGTTGCATATGGAATGAAGTCTTCCTCGAAAGGCAAGAATTTTGTGTTTTCTTCTTTTTTTGCATTTTGAGTAGCCTGTTTCATTAAAAAAATTCAATAAAATACTAATAAACATAAAAGAAATGCGAAAAAGTTTATTGTCAAGATGTTTTTATTGAAAAATTTTTCTTGACAAAATAATTTTTTATAGAAGTTTTATATATGTATGATTAAATTTTTTATGGTTTTTAGGTTTTTATTTATTTTTAGTTTGTTTTTTGGTTCAGTATTTGCAAAATTTGCAGTTGTAAATATTAAAAAAATTGAAGACGAATCAACCGTTGCCAAGTTTCTAAAGGAAGAATTGCAAAAAGCATCAAAATCTTTAGATGAAGATATTTCGATTGCACGTGAAAAAATGGAAAAAAAGGTTGCAGAACTTCAAAAAATCGCCCCTACCCTTTCCCCTGATGCGGTTGAAAAAAGAAAATCCGACCTTCAAAAAGAGTTCGTTGGCATAGAATCGGAATTGCAAGAAAAAGAATCGGCTATGCAAGAAGCTAGAATGCTTGCTCTTGAAGAAATGAATGCAAAAATCAAGCAAATTGCAGAAAAAATCGCAAAAGAAAAATCTTTTGAAGCGGTATTTCCTGATAATGTAATGATTTACTACTCCCTTGAAAACGACATCACAAAAGATATAATTCAAATTTTAAATAAGGAAATGAAAACCGTTAATTTCAATGTGAAAAAGTCCACAAATAAGAAGAAATAATATGTTTTACTTTGAGAAAAAAAATCAATCTATAAAACTGAAAGACTTGCTGACTTTAACAGGTGCTATGATGGAAAATAACGATTTCTTGGAAAAGGAAATATTCGGCATAAATACACTTGCTAAATCAGCAGAAAATGAAATCTCATTTTATTCAAACTTTAAATATGCACAAGATTTAGCTAACACAAAAGCCTTCGCTTGTTTTATAAAAGAAAATGATGCCACTAAGCTTCCAAAAAATGTCATCCCTTTACTTCATAAAGACCCTTACTTCGCTTTTGCAGTAATATTGAATTATTTTTACGGAAGTAATGAATTCACACAAAAACAAGCCGGCACCCACCCTTCTGCCATAATTTCAAAAACAGCAAAAATTGGGGCGAATGCTTCAATTGGGGCGAATGTTGTAATTTCAGAAGATGTCAACATTGCAGAAGATGTAACCATAATGCCGAACACATTTATTGGCGAAAAAGTCTCACTTGGAAAGGGAACGATAGTTCACGATAACTGCTCAATTATGTTTGCCACAATCGGTGAAAATTGTATCATTCGCTCTGGGGCTAGAATTGGAATTTCAGGTTTTGGATTTGCCCCAAATTTAAAAACCGGCAAACATTTATACATCCCACAAATCGCAGGTGTGAAAATTGGAAATTTTGTTGATATTGGGGCTAATACTGCAATTGATAGAGGTTGCCTTGAAGATACAGAAATAATGGATAATGCAAAACTAGATAACCTAATTCAAGTAGCACACGGAGTAAAAATTGGGTCTTCAACATTTGTGGCGGGGCAAACAGGTTTTGCAGGAAGTTCAAAAATTGGAAATTTCTGTTTTCTTGGTGCTCAAGTTGGTGTTGCAGGTCATTTAGAAGTGGCTGACTTCACTCAAGTTGGCGGAAAGTCAGGAATTATTAAATCAATTACGGAAAAAGGTCAAACTGTTGCAGGTTTTCCTGCTATTCCTAAAATAAAATGGGATAGAATGCAAATCAAACTTAAAAATTTAATATTTAAAGAAAAGTAACATGTCTATTTTTGGAAATAAAAACATATTAAGCTTTCCTATTGAAAGAGTGATGGAACTTTTGCCTCACAGATACCCATTTTTATTGATTGATAAAGTGGTTTCACTTAATGTTGAAGAAAAAAGCATTACCGCAATTAAAAATGTCACAATTAACGAGCCTTTTTTTCAAGGACACTTTCCTGGAAAGCCAATAATGCCAGGTGTGTTAATTATTGAAGCGATGGCTCAAGCGGCGGGAATTTGTGCTTTAGAATCAGATAAAACCCTTCAAGGTCATCTTTTTTTCTTTTTGACGATTGAAAATGCAAAATTTAGAATACCTGTCGTTCCGGGCGATGTGCTTAAAATAGAAACGAAGGTTGTGAAATCTAGAGGACCACTTTCAAAGTTTGAATGCTTTGCATATGTTGACGGAAAGCTTGTAACTGAGGCAGTTTTAACCGCAAAAGTAATGATGTAGCAATGAATTTTATAGTCGCAAAGTTTTTGGCAACATGTTTTTTCGTTGGAAATATAAAAAAAGCCCCTGGAACATTTGGCACATTGGCAGGAATGGTTTTGATTTACCCATTTTTCCAATTATTTTCCTTTTATGATTTACAATATTTAATTTCTGGAACTTTTGTTTTGGGCTTGATTGCAACAAGAATATATACAGCTAAAATAAAAATTGCAGACCCTAAAGAAGTTGTCATTGACGAAGTTGTTGGGGTATGGATTTGCCTTTTTATGATTAAGTATTATATACCAAATTTCAATCAGGAATTGGTTTTTTCGCTTTCTTTTGTATTTTTTCGCTTTTTTGACATAGTAAAACCCTTCCCAATTTCTTATTTTGATAAAACCCTGAAAAACCCATTTGGAGTAATGTTTGACGATGTTCTTGCAGGAATTTTTGCTGGAATTTCTATTATAATTTTGTTGAAAATATATGATAGGTTTTATTGAAGGAAGAATTAAAGTAATCACCGAAGATTGCTTGGTGATTCTTTCAACTGGTGGAGTTGGCTATAGTATTTTTTGCCCTTCTGGTATTTTAGCTAAAAAATCGCTCAATGATGAAGCATCTTTATTCGTCGAAACGATTGTGAAAGAAGATTCTATAACACTTTTTGGATTTGAAAATTACAAAGATTTAATATGGTTTCGCTCGCTTTTAAAAGTTTCAGGAGTGGGTTCAAAAACCGCCCTTTTGATACTTTCTTCCTTTAAAGTTGCGGACATTATCTTTGCCATAGAAAACGAACAAAAAGAAATTTTCACATCTGTCAGCGGAATTGGTGAAAAATTAGCCTTAAGGCTCATCAACGAAATGAAAAAAGAGCCTAAAAAAAACACTGCAATTTTAACTTCAACATTAATTAGTGGATACAATCACGAACAAGAAAAAGAGGTTGCAACCACAGTCGTCAACAGCATTGTGAAAGATGCGAGCTTGGCTCTTGAAAGCCTCGGTTTTACAAGACAGGCGACATTTGGAATTTGCAATTCAATTTTCAACCAAAACCCTCAGATTTCTTTAAACGACCTGATAAAGCAAAGTTTGAAAGCATTGAAAGATTAAGAAAGCATTTTTTTTGCTGTCTCAATTGCCTCTTTTGAAGTTTCCCCTGAAAGCATTCTTGCGATTTCAAGCTCTCTTTCTTCTTTATTTAGAGCAAAAATTGATGTTTGAACCGCATTTTCCACCATTCCTTTTTGAATTTTTAAGTGCAATTTAGCTTTTGATGCAATTTGTGCTTGGTGTGTAATTAAAATCACCTGCACATTTTGGCTTAATTCAAGCAATTTCATTGCAACTGCCGTGCTTGTCTTACCCCCTATTCCTGCATCAATTTCATCAAAAATCACGGTTTCCATCATATTCACCTTCAGCAGAGCGATTTTAATTGCAAGCAAAAGACGTGAAAGCTCCCCTCCACTTGCCACTTTTGCAAGACTTGCAAGCTTCATTCCAACATTCGTTGACACCAAGAATTCCACCGCATCAACTCCTGTGCTTCCAAAAATTTCGCTATTTTCCTTGAATTCAACGATAAAATTCGCCCCTTTCATTTCTAAATCAGCAAATTCTTCGTTTATCTGGGATTCCAGCTTTTTTGCCAACATTTTTCTTTTTTCGGAAAGCGAGCTTGCAAATTCCTTATATTTAAAAACTGCCTCCGTTTCTTTTTTTCGCAAAATATGGATTTTTTCGTCGCTAAAATTAATTTGGTTTAAAATTTCTTTTTGAGAGTCTAGAAAAGATGTCAATTCTTCGGGTTTTACCTTGTATTTCCTTGCTATATCGCGAATTAAGAAAAGTCTTTCATTGATTTTGTCAAGGTCATATTCTGTGTAATTTTTTTCTTTTGAGTAAGAGTTAAGGGCTTCTTCCAGTTCGTCAATTTCGTTTAAAATACGGTTAATTATAAGCTCAAATTGGTTGTCTTCAGGAGCATTTTTCCCCGTTAACGCCTTTAGTGCGGAAACAAAACTTGAGCGGATATTTTTTTCATAAAAAAGTTTTTGTTGACATTCGTTGATGTTTTGAACATCTTTCAAAATTTTAGAGACCTCAATTTTTTTATCATTCAAAATTTGCTCTTCATTTTCTTCTAAAGCGAGACCTTCAATTTCAGCAACTAAAGATTCAAGATAATCCCTATCGTTCTTGAATTTTTCAAGCAAAATTTCGGTTTGCTTAAGCTCGCCACGAATTAAAGTTAGCTCTCTGTAAGCATTTTCAACTAACGAAAGTTCGCTTCCTGTTTCGGCATAAAGATCCAAAATTTTTAAGTGAAACGATTTTTCAAGAAGACCGATTTGTTCGTTTTGCCTGTTGACTTCTATCAAAAAATTCCCAACTTCCGTGAGCATAGAATTTGAAATAAGGCTTCCATTTAAAAAACTACGCTCCTTTTCGCTGGCTCCAATAACTTTTTTTATCACAAGTTCATCTTCCACTTCAAAGCCTTTGTCTTTAAGAAAAGTCTTTAGACTTGAATTTTTTGAGATATCAAAAGAACCGCTGACACCTCCCTTTTCTGTGCCATTTCTAAGAAGTGATTTTGTGTCAGTTTTAATTTTTTTGCCAAGCAAAAATAATATGGAATTTAAAATAATAGACTTCCCAGCACCTGTTTCGCCAGTTAAAACACACAATCCTTTGTCAAACTCAATTTCTGCTTTCTTTATTAAAAGTATATTTTCAATTTCTAAGAATGTTATCATATCAAGTTCTTTGCCCAGTTAAGATGTATTTTGTTGTTATTATCATATTGTTTATGCAGTCCGAAATTTTTTCTATATTTTTAGCAACACCAATAATTTCAAAAACAATGAGAGGGTCTTTCGTTTTACTCTTCACCGCTTCAATACCTTCTTTTAAAATTTTATCGTAAATTTCGTCAACCTCACCATCAACTTTAAGCATTTTTTCAAGCTTGTACAAAATTTCTGTGCTAACTTTTTTCTTGCTATCAAATTGAAGTAAAATTGAAATTACATCTTTCAAAGTTGTGAACGAATAGCCAAGCATTTTTGTAAGACCTTCTTTACTTCCTTGTGCCGAAGTGTTGGTTTCAAGGATTTCTATTGCTACAATTGTCTTTTTTGACCAATGTGCAATATAGTTGATTTCCGCTGAAAGTTTTAAACTAGAGAGCAAGAATCTTAAATCAAAAGCAACTGGATGGCTTAAAGCAATTATTCTGTTGACAGAATCTTCAAGTTCTATAGTTAAATTTTTCAAATTTTCAGCAATTTCAAAAACCTTAACTTTTGAGTTAAAATCGTAATTATTTAAAATTGAAATCGTCTCTTTTAAAATTTTTGAAGTATAAAGCTTCATTTTAACGATAATCCTAACAAGGCGTGCTATTTGAACACTATAACTATTCCCAAAATACTGCCCCTTCAACATAAATTTAATTAAATATTTTAATCTTCAGCTCCATCTTTCACCATTTTCATTCCCATAACATGATAGCCAGAATCAACATGAATTACCTCACCAGTTACCCCCTCACTTAAGTGTGAAAGCAGGTAAATAGCCGTGTTTCCAACCTCTTCAATGCTTGTGTTTCTATGAAGTGGTGTGTTTTCTTCATTCCACTTGAAAATTTTTCTAAAATCACCAATACCAGATGCGGCAAGGGTTTTTAATGGACCTGCGGAAATTCCATTCACTCTAATACTTCTAACCCCAAAATCAACCGCCAAATAACGAAGGCTAGCTTCAAGTGCTGCCTTTGCAACCCCCATCACATTGTAATGTGGCATATATTTTTCTGCTCCATAATAAGTTAATGTTATTGCAGAGCTATTATCTTTTAGTATTCTATCAACATGTTTCAATACCGAGGTGAAAGAAAAGCACGAAATATCCATCGTATTAAGGAAATTTGATTTGGAAGTATCAACATATCTTCCCCTTAATTCGTTTTTATCGGAAAACCCAATTGAGTGAACTAAAAAGTCAATCTTTCCGCAGTTTTTTTCAACTTCTGAAACCATTGAAATGATGCTTTCTTCCTTCGAAACATCGCATTCTATAACATTTTTACAGCCAAGCTCTTCTGCAATTGGCATCACTCTTTTTTTTAGTGCCTCGCCTTGATAGGTGATGATTACTTCACCTCCATTTTGCACGATGGCCTTAGCAATTCCATATGCGATTGACATATTGTTTGCAAGACCCATTATAATTCCTTTTTTACCATTCATTAACATAATTCATAAAAAATATTCCACTAAAAATAAACATTAAAACATTAATTATTATAAGAAGTAAAAAAACTACATTAAAAGTCAATGGTATTTTTACAAAATTTTCTGCCTGCTTTTGCGGAACTTTTTTAAAGATGGCATAACATACAGGGATTAAATACAAAAATGACATAAATGCCGAAAAGAAAAAAATCGAAGTTGCGAAGTATTCCTGCATTGAAAGAGTATTGTAAAACAGAAGTCCTTTGGTTAAAAAACCTGCCGTAAATGGGAGACCGCACAAGGAAAGTGTGGCAAACAAAAATGCAAAGCAAGATATTTTATTTTTTTGAGCCATTCCAGTAAAGTCGGTGATTTTGTTTGAATGACTTGCTGTATAAAATGCCCCAACCGTGAAGAACAGCAAAATTTTTGATAAAGCATGGGAAACGATTTGAAACATCGCGACAAAAATCCCTAATTTTGTAAAAGTGGAAAGAGAAAGTGCGATGTAGGAAATTTGGGAAATTGTTGAAAATGCCAGTCTCTTCTTTAGGTTTGACTGAAAAACGGCAATTAAACTTGCATAAAACACGGTAAAGCCTGAAATGTAAGCAAGAAGGTTGTGTTCTTTGAAAATTTCCGCTAAAAGGTCTAAGCCGAATATATCGTTCACAAGCCTTAAAACAAAAAATGCACCAACTTTCACAACTGCAACAGCATGAAGAAGGCCAGAAACAGGAGTCGGTGCAACCATAGCTGAAGGAAGCCAAACATGGAAGGGAAAAAATGCAGATTTCCCTATTCCAAAAAGGAAAATTACAAACAACCATTTTATTTCCTTTTCCGCCAAATTTAACGAGGCAATGAAGCCACTTCCATCAAATAAAATTCCCCCCCCTTTTGAAAGAATAAAAAGGGTTGCAGGCAATAAAAATGCGAACGAACAGCCAAAAAGGACGATTAAATATTTAAAAAGACCAGACTTCACTTCAGAGTTCTTCTTGAATGCGATTAATGGAATTGTTGAAATCGTCAAAAATTCGTAAATGATAAACATCGTAAATACATCTCTTGCTAAAGCGAACAAAATGGCGAATAAAACCGCAAGGCAATAGCAGAATTGGAATATTCTATCATCTTTTTTTGGGTAGTTAAATTTAATATAAGAAAGCGAAAAAATAAGGGCAATAAACCACAAGCCAGAGACTAAAGAGATAAAAATCAAGTTTAATAAGTCAAAACCAAAGTTCAAGCTTACAAAAGCTATATTAATGGAAAAACCATCATAAACCTTTCCATTTAAAAAGCCAAAAAGCAGGTAAAGAGAAAAGCAGAATGTCAAAAATGAGGAAGAAAGCATAATAATAGCCCTTTCCTTGCCTTTTAAAAAACCCCCAAACAAAGCACAAATCCCGATAAAAATCAACTTTAACATTACTGCAAATTTTATTCAATAACATAAGTATTAAAAGATTTATTTATCTTTTCAAGGTTTTTTTGCATTATTTACTAAAAAATTTCAAAAATATTATGATTTCCCTTTATTTTCAAGGTAAAGCTTAATATCAGGTCTTGCATCAAACAAAAGTTTTAATTTTTCCGCCCTTTCTTTCATAATATCTGGAAGTGCAAGGGAATATGCCTTCAATTCCTTTGAAATCGCCTTCTCAATGCCCTCTTTAAGCTTGCTTTCCTGCTTCATAATTAAGGAAAATTCAAAATCTTCCGTCATTTTAATGCCCTCAATCTGTTTTGCAAAAGCTTCATTTTGTTCTTTCGGCAAAGAACCAAGTGCAAGTGAAAGTATAGCATTTTTCTTACCATAAATTGAAGGGTCTTCAAGGAAATCTTCCTCTTTTGCCACTTCCTCATTTTGAACCTGAACTTCGGAATCGTCAACAAAAACCGCCCCTTCACGAAGCAATGTTTTAACAGAAGAAAAAAATGTTGAAAGATTTTCGCTGATTTTGTTAATATCTTCATCAGAAACTTCAATTATTTCTTGCGAATTAATAATTTCCGTTTTATCATCGCTTATAATTTTAAAATTTTTTTTAATTGCCATAAAGAAATGAAAAGCTTAGATATTAATGAAATCATAAATCCGCAAAAGTCAATATTTGTTTCTGCGAATGCTGGCTCGGGGAAAACATATATTTTAGTAACAAGGGTTTTAGGGCTTTTAATCAAAGGGGAAGACCCTCTTAAAATCCTTTGTATTTCATTCACAGAGGCCGCCTCAATGGAAATGAAAAACAGAATAACGGAAAGACTGAAAAGGTGGCATTTGAAAGGTCTTGAAGGGGAAGTAATGTTCCAAAATTTAACGGACGAAGAAAAAAACAGAGCGAAAAACCTTTATACGGAAATTATTTTGCTTGGAAAGATGCCAAAAATCTTGACTTTCCACGGGTTTTGCATGCAAATCATCAAGTCTTTCCCTGCTGAAAGTCAACTTTCTTACAAAAGCGAAATTTTGACACAAATTCAAGAATATAAAATCAAAAAATCAATCTTTCAAAACCTAATTTTAAAGGAAGAAACAAGAAAGATATTCAAAAAAATGCACTTTGCTTTTTCTAGTTTTGAGCTTGAAAATTCAATCATTCCTGCGATTTTAAAGCAAAGAGATAGCAGTTTTTTTAAGGAAGAAGGCTTTGAAACCAAAATATATAAAGCTTTAGGGCTGATTTATGACGAAAATTTGCACGAAAAATGGCAAGAAAATTTCCTTCAAAATTTCCCATTCAAAAGCCTTGAAAAGATATTAAAAAGCGATTTAGAGACATCATTTAAAAAAAATTGCATCAAAAAAAGGGAATGCTTAGCGAAATTTTGGGAAGAAAAAAACATAGATGTGCTTGAAGACGCAATGACAACGGAAGATGGCACTTTAAACAAAAGTGCGCCTGTTTTAAAATCATCTAATTTGGAAGAAGAATGGCTTGAAATAAAGGAATATTACATTTCAAAAAGAGAAGAAAGAGGCAGAATTTTGACCGCCGAATTAACGGAAAATTTAATGAAAATTGTCAAGAAAATTTTGCAGGATTATCAAGAAGAAAAGGAAGTGAGGGAAGCATTTGATTTTGACGACTTGATTTTTTACACGAAAAACGCCTTAAACAGCCCTCAAAAAGACTTCATCTTGTTTAAAATTGATGGCGGAATAAACCATATTTTGGTGGACGAAGCACAGGACACAAACTTCATTCAATGGGAAATTTTAGGCTATATTTTAGAAGAATTTTTTGCAGGAAAAGGGGCTGAAAGAGGGTCAAGAAGCTTATTTATAGTGGGGGATGAGAAGCAATCTATTTTTAGCTTTCAAAATGCCCAACCAGAAGCTTTACAGCAGGTTTTTAAGCGGTATGAAGAACATTTGAATGTGATGCCTTTGCAAAAATCTTACAGAACGGTGGAAATGCTGTTAAATTTCGTTGACTTAATTTTTACAAAAGAAGGTCGTGAAAGTAAGGTTGCAAAAAGGCTTTATCAAAGGCACGAAACGGAAAATAAGGGTTATGGAAAAATTGAAATAATGAAGCCGATAAAGCACGAAAATAAGCGAAAAAATTACGAAAGTGAGCTGTTTATTATGCCTTGGGAAGAAGAAGACGACGAAGAAAGTTTGAAGGAAAAAAATGCCACTCAAATTTGCGAAAAAATCATTGAAATATTAGGGCAAAATAGGGTTGTAATCGGTGAAAATTGCACCATAAAACCAAAGGACTTTATGCTACTTTTCGCTCAACGTGATTACAAGCTTTTTTCTCACATATCAAAAAAATTGGCGGAAAGTGGGGTTGGTACAAGCTTTTCCGATAGCATCTTATTTGACGAAAGTTTTCCAATTGCAGATTTTTTCCATCTTTTGAGATTTTTGCTAAATCAAGAAAATCGTTTTTCCCTTGCAGTTGTGCTAAATTCCAACATGTTTTACGGAAAAGAAGAATCAGATGTTCTTGCATTAAAACCGCTTTTAGAAAAAAGTGTGGAAGATTTTTATTATACGATAATCACGATGTTTATGGCGAAATATAGCCTTAAAGAACAAAGAGAGTTGACATATATTGCAAATATAATTAAAGATTATAAATCGCAAACTTATTCCCCAAATTTTGAAGGGTTGGTGATGTTTTTTGATGAACTCATTCGCACAAAACAGGATTTCAAAATCAACCTAGAGCAAGATGAAAATTCGGTAATTTTAAGCACAGTGCATTCTTCAAAAGGGCTTGAAAACAGGATTGTTTTTATTTTGAATTCTACAAAAATTTTTAGTAAGCAAGAAGCTCGGGAAAACCTTGTATTTTCAAAGGAAAAAGAGGTATTCATACTTTCAAAAAAGAAGATTAACTGCCCCGAATGGGAAGAGGCAAAAAATCAAAATAAAGAGGCACTTTATGAGGAATATTTAAGGCTATTTTATGTCGCTTTAACAAGAGCAAAGGAGGAAATTTATATCTTTCCAGAAAAAGAAACTCAATCAAAAGATGGCTTTCAAAGTTGGTATGAAATCGCCCAAAATTCCATCACAAATGACTTCAAGGAAACGGAAAATTCATGGTTTTACGAAGCTGGAACATTTGAAAAAGCCCTTGCAAGCCAAAAGAAAAGCTTAATGGAGGCTGTTTTTGTCCCAATTCCTGAAAATTTGCAAAAGAAAAAAAGAAAGGAAATCGCAACTGAAAAAACCAAAAGCGAAAACAGAAATATCTTGATTGGAACGGCAATTCACGAGCTTTTATCAGGCGAAAACATAACCCCAGTTTTAACGGAAGAAGAACTGAAGCATATTCAAGATTTATATCTTCAAACCAAAGAAAAATTCCCATTCCTCTTCACGGAAAATTTTTTATCGGAGGTGGAAATTATCCAAGAATTTGAAAGAGCAATTTTTTATCTTGATTCGTTAAAAAATGAAGACCTTGAC
>CAZFPN010000006.1:0-3198 GCA_964521015.1 uncultured Rickettsiales bacterium
ATTAAACTCCCAATTTTTGCTCATCAGCCATTCTTTAATGTCATCGCCGTCTTTTATCTCCATTGGGAGTTTAATATCCATAAGAAAATTACTAACAACAGGCCAGTCTCTACCATAGCAATGAACCGTATTTTCTTCTGCATTGAAATCTGCAGAATGCTTTGTTAACCACTTCTCCATGGTTGAAGACAAACTGCCGTCTTTCTTAAACGGTTTCGCTGGTAACGAATAGTGCTTCTTTGCAACCTCTTTATGCTTACGCGGAGGCAACAGTTCCCAAAATCACCATCATCACAAGAAAAGCCTACGGAGGAGCTTACATCGTGATGGGCTCAAAGCACTTAAACGGAGACATAAACTATGCATGGGCCAACACAGAAATCGCCGTTATGGGGGCGAAAGGTGCCGTTGAAATCTTGTTTAAAAAAGATAAAGACGATGCACAAAAAATAGAAGAACATATGCAAAATTATATGCAAAAGTTCGTTAGCCCAATTTCCGCCGCTTCTCGTGGATTTATTGATGAAATCATAAGCCCAAACAACACAAGATGGAGGATTTACCACGCACTTCTTCTGCTTGAGAGAAAGAAACAAAACAAACCTTGGAAAAAACATGACAATCTACCACTTTAAAAGGGACAACAAAGGCTTTGTGAACAGGGCTTACACGGCAGAAGGATACCTTTCTTTTTTAGGTTTCGCTTTTGTGTGTTTAGTTCTTCACATAATTAACATACCAAGTTTTTTTGGCGGAAATTACCACCTTTTTTTGCTTGATTTAGGGCTTTTTTACCTTATTTGCGAGCAAAAACACAAGGTGCATTTTTTCACAATTTTCTTGATATATCTTTTAATGGATGTCCTTGAAGGGGGGCTTGTTGGAATTTCGTTTCTTGGCTTCTTGATAACTATTTTCCCGTTAAAATTCTTCCTAAATCAAGCATCGGATTTCAAAAAAACAACACTAATTTTAGGGGCTTTTATATTTTTATTTACAATTTCAAGCATGCGCCTTTTAGGGTTTTATTTGACGATAGAAAATGCCTCAATCATAAACACACTCAAACCCCTGACGAAGAGCATTCTTTACAGCACAATTCTTTTCACCAATTTTCTCTTGATATGCAAAAAATAATTTCAGTCGCATTGCTAATTATTAGCCTTGTGTCATTAAACGCCTTTGCAAACGGGGAAATTAAGCAGGCCGTCCCTCGCTGTGGGGAAGCGATTGAAGAACAGCAAATTCCACGAAAAGGCATTGAAAGTTCGCTTGACCCAAGCGCAATCACCCCGCAGATGATAAAGGAAAAAAGGGACGAAATTGAAAAAATCGCACTTGAAAACGGGATTTCAAAAGAAACAGCAAAAATCGCACAGACACTCATCTTTGACCCAAAAGTCGCACTTCTTGAGGTGAGGCAACCAGAAAGAATGCTTTCCTTCCGCGAATATTACGAAAAAACAATGCCAGACTACAAAATTCTTGATGCAAAAAAATTCCTAATTGACAACTGGGATGAGCTTGAAAAAATTGAAAAGCAGTTCAAGGTTGAAAAGGAAGTCATCGTCGCTTTGATTTTAATTGAAACTTACCTCGGGAAAGTTCTTGGCACATTCAACATTATGGATTCCCTCTTCACACTTAGTCTTACAAGTTATAGACCAGAATTTTGGCAAAAAGAACTGCTTCACACTTTCGCTTTAACGGAGGGCAAAAAAACCCTCTATAACAGGGAAACAAAGGGCAGTTGGGCAGGGGCTGTTGGGCTTGTGCAATTCATTCCTTCTTCCTTCATAAAACTTGCGAAAGATGGCGATGGAGACGGAATTATAGACACAGTCGCAAATAAGATGGATGCCTACGCTTCCGCAGGAAATTACCTTAAAGAGGCAGGCTGGAAGTATCAAACCCCATACATTAGGAAGGTGAATTTAAGCCTTACGGACGAAGAATTTTGCCAAAAAGCAGGAAAAGCTTTTGAAGACGGATTCCTCGTTTTCCCCGATAGAAAAAACACCGAAAGTGTCTTTGTCGCACACAAAAATTTCAGCGTTGTGCTTTTGTGGAATAGGTCGCTTTTTTTCAGCACAACGGTTGGGTTAGTCTATAATGAATTGAAAAATGTCTCAAAAAATCATCCTTAAAGCGGTTTTCACCTTGCTTTTACTAAAATTTTCTTCGGTTTTCGCCTTCACGATTGAAGAAGCTATGAAAACAGTTGTAGAGCAGGGGAGTCAAAGCAGGCAAATAGAATCGGAAATTTCAAAGGTCAAAAGCAAAAAGTTCGTCTCTTTAGAACAAACATTCTTGCCTTCCTTCTACCTCGGGTTAGATGAGACAAAAGAAGAAAATTTCCACGAAAGCAAAACCTCGTTAAATATAGCCTACAGCCTTTCCGCAATTTACAAAGGAGGAATAGGGTTTTATGCAGGCACAAAAGCCATAAATGCCAATGTCTTGAAGCTTGAAGCCGAGCAAAGAAGCCTTGCAATTTCCTTCGCAATGCTGTTTTTAGAAGTGTTAGAGCGTGAAAAGCGGGTGCAGGTTTTTGAAAAATCACTTGAATTGCTTGAAAAATCAAGGCAAAACACAGAACAAAGGGTCAAACTTGGTTATTTAAAACCATCAAACCTTTACCTCGTGGAAGCCGATTTAGAAGAAGTCCATTCCCTTTTAGAGCTTGAAAAAGGCAGACTTGAAAATGCAAAAACCAAATTTTTCGCCAAAATCGGTGTGGAAGCAAAGGGCTTGATAGAGCCAAAAGCCATCACAATTCCCTTTAAAAGCCAAGAAGAATTAGAACTGGCAACACAGAAAAACAGCCTAAATGTGAAATCAGCTCAAAGCGATAGAATATCATCAAAATATCAACTTGCCTATACATACAGCCAATTTTTGCCAGATGTCAGCATCGGCTATTCAAAATACAAAAACAAAAATCTTCTTACAAGCAAAGAAGCGGAAGGTTCAAGAATTTTTTTAAATGCAAGGTTTTACCTTTATAAACCCGGTCTTATCTCCGAAATTTTTGAACAAAGCTACGACTATCGCTCTTCAAAATTCGCCCTTCAAAATTCACTGGAAGAAGCAAGCACAGAAGCAAAAGAGCTTTGGGTAAATTACGAATATGCAAGCAAAATTATGACAGCAAAAGAAAAATCACACCAATTAATCAACAAAGAAGCAATACAAAAT